>QKGU01000173.1 GCA_003250325.1 Paludibacter sp. | reverse complement strand
GTATCTTTCTTCTTTGATAGCATAATATATTTGCAAGATTTATGCATCAAATATACTAAAACTTGCAGATACACACAATACTTTTAAGATTTATTTTACTGGTAATCTTATGTTTATGGGCTTTTTAAGGGTCGACTAATTAAACCAACATTTCATATGGATGATGACGGAAGTATTTCAAAAATCACCTATGAATTTATTTATCCAGATGGGACGCCTGCCAATCCGAACAATCTTATTCAGGGTTATATACGTGTACAACTTAATGATAACAGCTCTCAACTTTACGAAAGCGACCATCATCTTTACGGCACGTTTTCTGCTCCGGATGATTATAATTATTACAAAGAAACGCTCAGTAAAAAGATTCAGCTTTCGCAGGTCAATCAGGGCAATTTTGCATACATCGATATTTTGGGGAATGAATACGAATTTAGTTGGAGAAAGAATTAAAGATGTGGTTGGTATTTAAAAAATATGGTTTTTGCAGATGACCTGTCTTCATTTGCAAAAACCATATCCTACTGTGTAATTAATTCAATGTCTTGTTATCAAGAAAATTCTGAAACCTTTCTCTGTATGAATCTGATACCGGGATGTGAGTCTTACCAAAGATAATCCGGTTCCTTTCTACAATTTTAATCTTATCAGTTTGAACGATGAACGATCGGTGTACCCGTAGAAAATGTTGTTCAGGTAGCATTTCTTCCATGGTTCTCATTGTGATATGGGAAATAATGGGTTGTTCTTCGCCCGAGAGATAGATTTTCAGATAATCCTTCAGCCCTTCTATATAAAGAATTTTGTTTAGTTGGATCTGGATTAACCGATAATCTGATTTCACATATATGCAATCGGGAGTATTATCTTTTTTCCCAATGTTTGCTTTTTCTTTCAACTGGTACCATTTCAATGCCTTATTGGCAGCAGCCAAAAACTCAGGATAACTGAATGGCTTAAGGAGATAATCCAATGCATCCACTTTGTAACTTTCGAGTGCATATTGCTGAAAAGCCGTGGTAAATATAATCCGGGTTTTTTCCGGAATTATCCGGGCAAAATCAATTCCTGTTAATTCTGCCATTTGTATGTCGAGAAACAAAACATCAGGCGGTGTTTCGTTTATTTGTATGGAGCAAGCTATTGCCGATGAGAATTTTCCCGTGAGTTTCAGAAATGGAGTTTTATTTACATAACTTTCCACCAAAGAAAGAGCAAGTGGCTCGTCATCAATTATAAAGCAACTAAGTGTCAACATTTTTTTTTAATCGGTTAAAAGTGGAACAACAATTCTTGAATAATAAATCTCGTTGAGTTCACCCGCGTGAAACTCATGGGTTTCGGGGTATAGAATATCAAGTCTTCTTTTCAGATTCTCGAGACCAATTCCTGAACCGGAAAGATCAGAGTCGTTTTTCTTGAAAAAACTATTCTCAATCGAGCAAGAAAGTTTGTTTTCCGCAGTAATATCAAAAACAATATGAATAAAGGACTTTCGGGTTGGACTGATACCATGTTTGAACGCGTTTTCAACTAACGATATGAACAACATGGGAGTTATTTGCCAGTTATTTTCTTTTGGAACTTTGTTTTCAAATGTCAGATCAACATCTTTTGTTAAACGTATCTTCATGAGTTCTACATAATTCTCCAGAAAAGTGATTTCTTTATTTAGTGCCACTTTCTCTCCTGTGTTTTCATACAAAACATATCGCATGAGTTTGCTGAGTTCATGTACTACATTCTGAGCTTTCTCAGGACTAATCTCAATTAAAGCATAAATATTATTCAACGTGTTGAATAGAAAATGCGGATTTATCTGTTGGCGTAAAACCAGCAACTCTGCTTCAGTTCTCTTTTTTTCTTCTTCCTGCTGTTCCGCTTCCAACCGATACCATTTCCCTGTAGTTCTTAGTGCCACGCTTAGACCTGCTACCATAACAAGGGAGACAATGTCACGAATCAAAAACGAGAGACTCCTTGATATTCCGGGTTCAGGAAAATGCTTAGCCGCCTGAGGTATTGTTGCCTCGTTCCAGAAATGGACGCCAGCTCCCAAAAGGCCTATCAGCAAAACATTGTACAAAAAATACTCTCTGAATTTCTTGTTGAACAGAAACTTTTCAATGAGATGAAAATAATTCAGATAAAATACGGCCAATAAGGTTAAAACAACAACGCCATGATGAAGCAGCTTATTCGGTAATTCGGAATCGTTGTTTTTCCATGAAATAAAAAAGGGCAGGCCATAAACCAAAATCCAGACTCCTATATGTAATAAAATTTCCAGATTGTTTTTTTTGCTTGTCGATTTCATTTTTTTAGATTGTAATTTGCAAATATAGTTTTTCCGATTGATAACATTAAAAAAAAGTGTGTTTATTCGTAACGTAAAGCTTCAATCGGGTCTAATTCGGAGGCTGTTTTGGCCGGATACCATCCAAAAAATACTCCTGTGACGGTACAAACGAGAAATGAAAGAAAAACCGAATAAGGAAGTATGGAAACCGGCCACGACAACGTGAGGTTGACAATAACAGAAGCACCTACTCCTAAAATAACTCCGATGATTCCACCCGTAAAACTGATAAGAATTGCTTCGATAAGAAATTGTGCAAGGATGTCCTTGCTCTTAGCTCCAATGGACATGCGCAATCCGATTTCACGTGTCCGTTCTTTTACCGAAACATACATAATGTTCATAATTCCAATACCCCCGACGAGAAGCGATATGCCTGCAATACAAGCCAGAAGAATAGTCATCATGTCGCTCGTGGAAGTCAGCATAGAACTTAATTCTTCCTGCGAACGAATATTGAAATCGTCATCGTCGGTTGCTTTCAGTTTATGATTCGCTCTCAGAATCTCACTGATTTGTTCGGTGGCTTTGTCGGTTACACCTTCGGTAGTTGCCGATGCAAATATACCCTGGATGTATGTTATTGCTAAAATACGTTTCTGAATAGTAGTGTAAGGCGCAAGTACGATGTTGTCCTGATCCATTCCCATGCTATTGTAACCTTTGGCTTTCAAAGTTCCGATGACTGTAAACGGAGTTTTATTGAACCGGATAACTTTCCCGATCGGGTTTTCACCGTTCGTAAATAGATTTTTTACGATTGTTTGCCCGATAACACACACCTTAGCTGAAGATTTTATCTGCAAATCAGAAAACATGTTCCCTTCATCAACTGTCAGTTTCCGTATTTCCGTATATTCTGTATTTACCCCCGAAATTGATGCCGGATAATTGTTGGATCCGAATATAAATTGTCCTGAACTACTAACCGATGGAGATATGAGCGATATATAATCCACTTTTTCGCGAATGGCATTGTAATCTTCCATTTTAAGCGATTGCATGTCACTTGCGCTTTGACGAACTCCTCCCATCATGCCTGCTCCGGGTTGTATCATAATCATGTTCGATCCCATTTCTGATATCTGGCTCTGAATGCTGACTTTTGAACCTTGCCCAATAGCCAGCATGGTGATAACCGATGCTACTCCAATGATAATTCCCAACATCGTTAAGAATGCTCTCATCTTGTTGTTGCTGAGTGCCCGGAAAGATATTTTAATAAGATTCCCGATATTCATTTTTAATTTTCCTCCTGTTTCGGCATTTTTTCTAAAACTTCGCGTGCCGATGCTATAGTTTCGTTATTAATGTCTTTGATAATTTTTCCGTCGCGCAAAACAATATTCCGACTCGAAAATGCTGCCAGTTCCGGGTTGTGCGTTACAAAAATTATCGTTCTGCCTTTTCTGTACAGCTCCTGAAAGAGTACGATGATTTCGAAAGCCGTTCGAGAATCAAGATTTCCGGTTGCTTCGTCAGCCAGAATAAGCACAGGGTCGTTAACTAATGCTCTGGCTATAGCTACACGCTGCATTTGTCCACCCGACATTTGATTCGATTTATGGTAAAGTCTATCCTTCAATCCAACTGATTCAAGTGCTTCCTGAGCTTTTTGTCGACGTTCTTTTGCTGTAAATGCCGGGTTGTAAATCAATGGTAGTTCTACATTTTCGATAGCTGTTGTTTTTGACAATAGATTATACGACTGGAAGACGAATCCTATTTTCCGGTTACGAATTGTGGAACGTTCGTTCTTATTCATTTCACCCACAGAATGTCCATCGAGCCAATATTCGCCAGACGATGGTGTATCCAGACAACCAAGTTGATTCAAAAGCGTTGACTTTCCCGATCCGCTGGCTCCCATAATAGTTACAAATTCCCCTTCTTTAATATTGAACGAAACTCCTCTTAATGCGTGGACTGTTTCTGTTCCAACCACAAAGTCACGTTTCATATCTTTTATTTCAATAATTGTCTTGTTCATCGTCGTTTTAATTTTTTGACGTGTTTTGTCTTTTTTCTGATCCCGGACGTTTTGGCATAAACGGGCTTGTTTCAGTAGTTGGAGCTGGTGTCTCGCCTGTAGCAAGTTCTTTCATGTCAAGCACAACTTTATCGTTTTGGCTGAGTCCGGACAGAATTTCAGTATTTATACCATCTGTTTCACCTATACTGATATTGGTTTTGATGAGTGTTTTTCCTTGTTCGATCCAAACTGTTTTTTCGTTGGAACTAAGCAGCCTTGAAACTTTGTTTTGAACAGTAAAACCATTATGCGATAATGATAAAGTGTCCGGTTTAAAATTCAATGCTTTGTTCGGTAAAACCGGAATGTTTGATTTTTCTAAAGTGAAAACAGATATGTTGGCTGTAAGTCCGGGTTTTAATTTTAGTTCCGGATTCGGTGCATTTACGATAACCTGATATGTCACCACATTTGACGTTGTTGTCGGATTGAGTCGGACTTGTGTGATGATACCTTCGAAAACATCTAACGGATAGGCGTCGACAGTAAAACTTACTCTTTGATTTACTCTTACGGTACCTATGTCGGCCTCGTCAACATTGGCTACTACCTGCATTTTTGTCAAATCCTGAGCAATTATAAACATGGTTGGTGTACTGAAACTTGCCGCTACAGTTTGACCTTCTTCAACTTCTCGCGAAAGTACCACTCCGTCGATTGGGGAATAAATGGTCGCGTAGCTCAGGTTGGTTTTCGCTTTATCCAGATTTGAAACATTTTGTTTGTAAGTTGACTCCGCCTTTTCGTATGAGTACTTTGCTGTTTCGAAATCAGTATCACTGATTAACTGTTTTCCGTGTAAATCTTTGGCACGATCGTAGTTTTTCTTTTGATAATCGAATTCTACTTTCGCCGATTGAACTGCCAATAGCTGTGTGTTGTATTCGGTTTGCAGGTTTGTTTTATCAATTTCAGCCAGTACTTCACCTTTTTTTACGGTTGAATTGTAATCAACGTATATTTTAGCGATTTTACCCGAAACCTGAGTTCCGACTTCTACTTCGATTATTGGCTCTATTGTGCCGGTAGCTGTGATTGTTGATTCAATTTTGCCGGTTTCAAGCGATGTGGTTTCGAGATTGAACCCATCTTTTGGTGCTGATTTTAGCAGGAAATAAGCAACGCCTAGTATAACAATTATACTCGTTGAAGCGATGATTATGATTTTCGTTCTCTTATTCATTTTATTATGAATTATGAATTATGAATTATGAATTATGAATTATGAATTATGAATTATGAATTATGAATTATGAATTATGAATTATGAATTATGAATTATGAATTATGAATTATGAATTATGAATGTTTTTATTTGATTTCAACCGGAATATCCTGATACAGATTCAGGATTTGGATATCCATTATACTCATATATTTTGCTTGCATCATATTTTGTTGAGCCGATAATAAGTTGTTTTTCTCTGTCAGCAACTCCAGCGTGTTTTTCATGCCAAGACTATATTGCTGCTCAATTAAGTTGTAACTTGTTTCGAGGGCTTTTACTTTCTCGGTACCGGCTACGTACTGACTTTGTGCGGATAATGCATTTTGATATACAGTTTCAATTTCTTTTAAAAGGCCTTTCTCAGTGTCTTTCAGCGTAAGTTTTACTTTTTCTTCGTTTAATCTTGCCTTTTCAAGCGTTGATTTATTTTCTCGGTTGGTGAATATTGGAATACTAACCGAAAGACCAACTCCCGCATTGAAACTATTATTTAATTGAGTACTGAAGTCATATACGGAATTGCTGCTGTGATTCGTACCAGCACTACCGTTGAGATTTATCTTTGGCAGATAGTTGGCCTTGGCTTTGGAAGTTTCGATGGTTGATAGTTGAATATCTATTTTTCCCGACTTCATCTCCGGCATTACATTTAAAGCTGTTTCGTAAACAGACTGCAAAGAAGGTAGTGGTTTGAGTATATTCACGTTGCTTAATTCAGGAATTACAATATCAATTTCCTCGCCGGGATTAAGCTCAAGAATTTGTTTCAATTCTAAAAGTGCAGTGCTGAGAGTGTTTTGGGCAACCACGAGCTGATATTTATCAGAACTGAGTTGAGATTCTAATTGTGCTAAATCCACAGACGAAATACTACCACCTTTTAATAACTCTTTGCCCCGATTAAACTGATATTCCGATGTTTTTACTGTAGCTTCGTAAACTTTCACAGCTTCGTCGGCGTAAAGAATCTGCGTATAAATTTGCAGAATGGACATTTGAATATTCTTCTCGGAACTGATAATATCGTATTTCCCGGTTTCTTCCAAAAGCTTTTGTTGTTCGATGTTCTTGAGTGTTTTACCTCCATCAAAAAGAGTCATAGAACTGCTAATGCCATAACTTCCGGAATAGGTGCCTAGAGCTCCAGCCGGATTGTAAGATACGTTTTGATTTATTGATGCCGATAAATTGGGGAGGAGCTGCGCTTTAGCTTGTTTGGTATCTACTTCACTGCTTTGTAAATTAATTTTTGCTTGCTGTATCTGTATATTATTGGTAAGGGCGTAATTGATACAAGAAGCTAAATCCCATTGTGCCGGTTTTTCCTGAGCTAATAAACCCAGCGAAAAAAGTATGACCGGAGCTAATATTAATTTTCGTATTTTCATTATTTTGAACCATTAATTACGGTTCAAAAATAATATCTGCGGAATCTGAATGCAATTGATTTAGACGAATAGGTCTATTCTATCGACATTTAGTCAATAAACAATTACGATTGCTTAGGGGTGAAAATGGAAATTGAAGAAGATTTTAAAGATTATTCCTGTACGCGCTGTACGGAGTTGACTTCTTTAATTTTGCTAATATTTTTACACAGGTTGTTGATGTCCTCAACATCGTGGACGTAAATGTGGAAGCGACCTATAAAAATACCGGCATTGGTTTCGATATTCATCTTGCTGATATTCACCCCATAACCTTCCGATACAACTTTTAAGATTTCGATGAGAACACCCTTTTTGTCTATTCCTTTTATTTCAAGTACTTCTTCGAACGAAAGTGCTTTGTGTGTAGCCCAATCTACAGATATAATTCGTTCACCGAAACTGCTTTTCAATTTGGCTGCTACCGGGCATTGGCGTTTGTGAATGATTACAGTTTCGGAGTCGTCTACATAACCAAGTACATCATCGCCGGGAATGGGGTGACAACATTCAGCTAGCCTGAATATTTTTCCCGCATTTTCTTCAGTAAGTTTTAATGGCTTCTTGCGGTCAATTTTACTGTCGACAGGTACGGTAGGGCCTTGTTTGTTATTCTCATTTGAACCTACAAATGGAATTTTCAGATATTTGGTGAATACATTCTGAGTTTTTGGCCTAAATAAAATTTTATTTATTTCACCGAGATTCAATAATCCTTTGCCTGCCTGAAGGTAGAGTTCGTTACGTTGCGTAATATTGTAATGATTCAAAATACGAACCATGTGCTCGTTATCGGGTGCAAGTTTTAATGCGGCTAATTGTGCTTCAATTTTCTCCTGACCTTCAGTTATAAGAGCTTTTTCTTCTTTTTTGAACATTGCTCTTAATTTGGCTTTTGCTCTGGCAGTTGTTACATAGTCAAGCCATTCGAGTTGTGGAGTTTGTTTTTTGGAGGTAAGAATTTCTATCTGGTCACCACTATTCAGTTTGTAGGTAAGCGGCACCAGTTTATGATTTACTTTTGCCCCGATACAATGGTTTCCTAAATCGGAGTGAACCATATAAGCGAAATCGAGAGCTGTTGCTCCCTGTCCAATCGTTTTAATTTCTCCTTTTGGTGTGAATACAAAAATTTCCGAAGCAAAAAGGTTCAGCTTAAACGTGTCCATGAAGTCGATAGCGTTCGGTTCCGGATGTTCAAGCAATTCTTTAATTGTTTTCAGCCATTTGTCCAGTTCCGACTCGTCGGCCTCACCTAATTTGTATTTCCAGTGAGCCGCAAGTCCTTTCTCTGCAATATCATTCATTCGCTCGCTACGAATCTGAACTTCCACCCAACGTCCGCCAGGTCCCATCACGGTAACATGCAGCGCTTCGTAACCATTGGCTTTCGGAGTACTAACCCAGTCTCTGATGCGTTCGGGGTGAGGTTTGTAAAGAGCTGTTATGGCAGAATAAAGCATCCAGCACTGGTCTTTTTCGTTCATTCCTTCGCGGGGTTTGAAAACAATACGCAGTGCCAAAAGGTCGTACACTTCTTCAAACGGAATGTTGCGTGTCGACATTTTTCGCCAGATAGAATAAACAGATTTTAATCGCGCTTTGAGCGAGAACTCATAACCCATTTGGGTGAGTTTCGTATTGATTGGTTTCGAAAATTCTTCGTAAAATTTGTTTCGGGCTACCTCATCTGCCAGCAGTTTTTGCTCAATAGTCTGATAAGTTTCAGGATGTTCGTATTTAAAACTGAGATTTTCGAGTTCTGTTTTTATGCGGAAAAGTCCTAAACGGTGGGCAAGTGGAGCGTAAATATATTGTGTTTCTCCGGCAATCTTATACTGTTTGGCCGGTGGCATCGAACCAAGGGTTCGCATGTTGTGGAGTCGGTCGGAGATTTTAATCAGAATTACCCGGATATCTTCCGACATTGTAATCAAAAGTTTTCTGAAATTTTCCGCTTGTTCGGAAGCTTTTTCAGCAAAAACCCCTCCGGATATTTTGGTTAATCCATCTACAATTTGTGCTATTTTAGGTCCGAAAAGATTTTCGATATCTTCGATTGTATAATCGGTATCTTCAACAACATCGTGGAGTAGTGCAGAACAAATGGAAGTAGATCCCAACCCAATTTCGCGTACCACAATCCTTGCCACTGCAAGTGGGTGCATGATGTATGGCTCACCCGACCTTCGCTTTATGCCTTTGTGAGCTGCATTGGCAAAGTTGAAAGCTTTGGTAATTAATTCTACTTTTTGTCGGTGATTTGTATTTCGGTAATCTTCCAGTAAGGCTTCAAATTCCTGATGAATTTGATCTTCTTCCAATAGAGGTTTCTGTTCTTCGTTTAGCGACATACGTTCCATTTTTCTAAAGTGCAAAAATACACTTTTATTTGTAATCTTCTCATCTTAAATCGCCCAACTTCCACCTAAAAGATTAATTTTCTACAGGTAACCCGGCTTGCACCCAGTCTTTGAATCCTGAGTTTAATTCGTAAATTGTAACTCCCATTTCGGATAATTTTGAAGCGGCTAATTTACTTCTGTTTCCGCTTCTGCAGTATAATGCCAGCGATTTTACTTTGAGATTCGATTTTACTTTTGAAGCAAAATCAGGATCATTCACATCGATATTGGTTGCTCCTTTAATGTGTCCAGATTGGAACTCTCCTTCGGTGCGGACATCGACTAAAAATACAGACTTTGATTCAATTATTTTTTTGAACTCTTGAGAACTGACCGATTTTAAATCGCTTTTTGACGATTGACAAAACGTCATTAAAGGCAAGAATATACCTAAAATGAAAAGGGCTTTTATTGACTTCATTGTGATTTTATATTATATTAATTCCGTTTTGGTTTAAAGTAATTTTACTTTAAACAAAAGTTATTGGATGGTCTCAATTAATAAGTAACCAAATTTTTCTCTGAAGAGTTCAGAAAAACAAATGGAAATAACGTTAAAAAAGAAGTGCTTAAATTAAAAACCCGGAAGTAGAAGACCAATGTCGTTGGAAGCAATTCCATAATAGTTCCCAATCAGCCGGTTTACTAAGACTCCTTCAAAAATATAAGCTCCATGTCTAAATCCCGAGCTTTCCGAAATTGCAGAATTAACGCTTCCCGAAAACCCAATCTTTGTTAATATCGGTGCAAATATATTGCTCAATGCCATTGATGAGGTTCGAGCTACACGTGCCGAAATATTGGGAACGCAATAATGAATGATACCGTGTTTCACAAAAACAGGATTTTTTAATGTGCGACATTCCGATGTTTCGAAACAGCCACCCTGATCAACATTCATGTCAATAATAATGGCACCGTTTTTCATTGTTTTTACTAGATCTTCCGAAACCATAAAACGTTCGGAGTCGTTGATGTAACGAAGATTTCCAATTACTGCATCGGCCGATGCAAGTGCTTTAAACAAAACATTAGGATGAATAACAGAGGTAAATACCTGTCGTCCAAGATAATGTTGAATTTTGCGTAGTTTATTAATGTCGTGATCGAATACTTTTATTTGAGCTCCCAAAGCAAGTGCGGTTCGTGCAGCCACAGTTCCTGTAATGCCAGCACCCAGAATGACAACCTCGGTAGGAGTGATTCCGGCAACTCCACCCAATAGTATTCCTTTTCCACCGCGCTCGTTACTCATTAACTCAGCTGCGATTGAAATCACAGTGTTGCCTTCTATTTCGGAAATGGAAGTGACTACCGGAAAACCTTTTTGTTCATCTTTTATCAATTCGTAAGCAATCGCATTCATCTTTTTCTTCATCATCATTTTAATGCAATCGCCAGACAAATTGCTGAGTTGAAGCATCGAGAAAATGGTGGAATTATCGTGCATTAAGCTTAATTCCCCAATGGTAGGAGGCGAAATTTTCAAAACGATATCGGCACCGAAAACTTCAGATGCATCGTCGACCATAAAAGCTCCCGCTTCGCTATATTGAAAATCGGTGTACGACATAGGATCGCCCGCTCCACGCTGAACATAAACGCTATGTCCGGCTTCTACTACTATTGCAACACCTTCGGGTGTAAGCGCCAGACGTGCTTCAACATCAGCATTTTCTTTTGGAATACCAATAGAAAGTCGCGTCTCTTTCGATATTTCGCGCAGCAAACACTCTTCAGGAAAGAGTGACCGCTGTTCTTTTGGAGTCGGTTTCATTAGATAATTTTTTTTGATTGACTACAAAACTAAACACTATTCCTCAGATTAGCAAATTAGTTACTAATAATTTTTAAGAGAAATCATTGTTCTAAATAACGGATAATTAGTAGAAAAGTAAAAAAGTGTTGTTTTATATGAATCTGAACTTTCCGCCTATTCAGAAATTATAAATCTTGGTACTCCAAACTATATAACTACCTTTGCACATTGAATTATGGAAAGAGAAAAAAAAATCGGTCATTTAGCGCTTTTTTCTGCTAATATACTTTTTGGATTAAATACTCCTATTTCGAGGAGCTTAATGCCGGATATACTTGCTCCTTCGACGCTTTCTTTTTTTAGAATAGCCGGTGGAGCTGTTTTGTTCTGGGGGATATCGTTAGTTGTAAAAAAAGAATATGTTCCGTTGAAAGATGTGGTTCTTTTGTTTTTTGCATCGCTTTTTGCCCTTGCATTCAATCAGGTTCCTTTTTATATTGGCCTGTCAATGACATCTCCAATTGATGCTTCCATCGTAGTTACTATGTTGCCCATCATTACAATGAT
>QKGU01000099.1 GCA_003250325.1 Paludibacter sp. | reverse complement strand
TTTGTCGACTCCACTTGATGATCCTAAAATTTTGGAAGTACCTCTCTATTACGAAAAATTTGCTGCCTATATTTCGCCAAGTGACGCTATATACAACCGCACAGAACTTTCTGCATCAGACATGCCACTGGATCGGCTTTGGGTATTGGAAGAGGGTCATTGTCTTCGTAATCAGGTGTTTAATTTTTGTAATGAAGAAACTAAACATTCATCCATTTACGAAGCAGGAAGTATAGATACCCTGGTGAAAATTGTAGACATGAATGGTGGCTATACGGTCATTCCCGAATTGCATATCGATCTTTTGAGCGAAGAGCAAAAGCAAAACCTGAGGGCAATTGTCAATCCTGAAGCTACTAGGGAGATTTCAATTGTTATACGTCACGATTTCGTCAGGGAAGGGGTACTTAATGCTGTGGCGGAATGTATCAAGCAAATTATTCCGGCTCATATGTTGGATGCACGCCTTAAAAAGTTCGTTTTTCCGATGATTAATTACCTTTCTTAAACCTCTGAATGAGATTATATGCTTTGTAAATCCCTAGTTCACCTGATTTGCTTAAATCATTCAACCCTTTAGCGTCTTCACCTATAAACAGATAGGTGAGGCCGCGGTTGAAGTACGCCTCGGCAAAATCAGGGTCGATTTCTATTGCTTTGGAATAGTTTAAAATAGCCGTTCTGAAATCTTTTTGAGTACAAAGAATATTAGCTTTGTTGTAATAAGCAAAACTGAAATCAGGAGCTAAAGCGTTTATTTTATCGTAATCGCGCATGATCAATTCAACATCGAATAGAGATTGATTCTCAATGTCTCCTTTTTTTACCTTTTCTTTTACACCTTTAGAATCTGATACAATAGAATTTTTCTGATAATCAACTAATTTATACCGGATATTAGCTCGACAGAAATAAGCCAGCATAAAATCAGGTCGTAAAAAAATTGCTTTATTCAGATCGTCTATTGCACTATTAAAGTCCTGTACAAGTGCAAACTCTAATGCTCTATTGAAGTAAATGTCTGCATTATTCGCATCGCCAGCCAGCTTAGTAGAAATATTATTTATTGCTTCGAAATGAGTATCAATTAATTCGGCAGTAAGTGGAATCTCGTTATTGGTAATTTTAAGTGCAGAGCTGATTTTCTTTTGTTTGTTATATAATTCTAAAGAGGGGTAATATACATTTGTACGTCTTATTTCGTCGTTTTTAGCATAATAAGAAATAACAAAATTTCGTTCGTTTACCACATCAGTGTAATTATCCTGAACAGCTCCGCGCGTTACATCACTATATTTCGATTCAGATTCGTTATCATCCGGATTTTGGGCTACAAACCGGTTAAAGAGATCAGTGTTTTTGTTTCGCGATCGTTGTTGATTGGTGGCATCCACTATTTTATTTCCCGTTTTAAGTTCGTTTTTCGATTTTTTAGCAATATAATCTTTGTTTTTTTCAATGTTATCGGCCATTTGGCGATACTGAAATGCGGCTTTTTGATTTCCACGAGCTGCTTCTGCTTCTGCAACGCCAAGGTAAGCCGGAATAAAATACTGATATTTACCAATAATTTGCTTGTAGTCGGCTATTGCATTTTTATAATTGCCAAGTGAAATTTCTAATGAGGCCTTGCTTAGCAATGCTTCGTAGTTAGCAGTATCTAGTTCAACCACTTTTTTCAAATCTGCAAGGGCATTATTATTATCTCCCAAATTAGCTCTTAAAAGTCCTCGGTTGTAATAAGCTAACGCATTTTTGTTGTCCAGTTTTATCCCACTATTATAATCATGATTGTAGTTCTTTTTCTGAACATTGATAATTCCCCGGTTAATATAATCGCCAACGTAAGCAGACTTTCTTTTTATTGCCTGATTGTAATCATTTAAAGCGCCATCAAGATCATTTTTTTGCATTCTGATCAATCCGCGGGCACTCCATGCTAAATAATTGGTACTGTCTGCGTTTATAAATTGATCGAATGTTTTCTGTGCAGCGATCGTATCTTTTAATGAAAGCTGTAATATCCCTTTTTCATACATTAAATTGTTGTTTTTGGGATTGAGTTTTATGTAAATATCCAAGTCCGATAATGCGCCGGAATAATCTTTATTGTTCTCGTAGGCATCCATTCTGTTCAACAACAAATTTAAATTGTTGGGACTGAATTCCAATGCTTTGGAAAAATCGGCAATGGCTTCGGGGTAGTATTTCATTCTTTTTCTCGCGAATCCCCTTGTATAATATGCTTGTGGCATAAAAGGATTTCGTTCGATAGCCTCGCTACAATCCTGATCGGCTCCCTGATAGTCTCCAAGTTCTATTTTAGCGATAGCCCGATAAATGTACGGCTCTGCCAGGTAAGGTTTTATTTTTATTACCTGATTGAAATATTGAATGGAAAGAACGTAATCTTCAAAATATAAAGCATTCTGACCAATGGTCAGAATGCGATCAGTGTTCCATTGTGCAACAGCGGAAAACTGACAGATAAGATAGAATGCTATGATAAGAAGTTTCTTCAAGAAAAATTGTGTTTAAAGAATTATTATTCGAATGCGTTTGCTTCGCAGCCTGAGTTCGCATTAAATGAACTTGGAATGTCGAACTGCTCAGTCACAGAGTAGCCCAATTCGCTATTGTTCAATACTTTTTTCATATATAAAGCCCAGATTGGCAATGCCATGCTAGCTCCCTGACCTTCGGCAATGTTGTCAAAGTGAATAGAGCGGTCTTCGCCACCAACCCAAACGCCGGAAACAAGTGATGGGGTATATCCCATAAACCAACCGTCTGAGTTATTTTGAGTTGTTCCGGTTTTTCCACCCATAGGCATTGTTAAACCATAACGACTGCGAATACGTCCTCCGGTTCCTCCATCAACTACAGCGCGCATCATGTAAATCATTTTGTAAGCGGTTGTTTCACTGAATATTTCATGCATTTGCGGTGTGAATGTACCAATCACATTACCATTAGCATCTTCTATGCGGGTAACATAAAGTGGTTCCACACGAATCCCTTTGTTAGGGAATGCGGTGTAAGCATCCACCATTTCTGCGACAGATATTTCGCAGGGGCCTAAACATAATGAAACTACAGGATCCAGTTTGTTTTGAATGCCAAACGAATGCATCAATTTTACTAATGCATCAGGAGTAAATAAGCTCATGAGATAGGCTGAAATCCAGTTGTCGGAGTTTGATAAACCCCAACGAAGCGAAACAACATCGCCTACTTTTTTGCCTTTTGTCGTTGTTTTTGGGCTCCACGGATGACCGTTGCCATCTATTAATGTAACTGGCTGCCATGTTGTTTTATCGCATGGCCACATACCTTCTTCCATAGCCAATGTGTAAAGATATGGTTTTACTGTTGAACCCACTTGTCGGCGACCTACATTCACCATGTCGTATTGAAATTCTCCAAAATCAGATCCACCCACGTAAGCTTTTACATGACCGCTTCGTGCGTCCATTGACATAAAGCCACAACGAAGAAAATGTTTATGATAACGGATTGAATCCATAGGACTCAAAATGGTATCGACTCTTCCATGATACGAGAACACTTCCATTTCTATCGGTTTTCTAAAGCTTTTTTCAATCTCTTCTGATGAATAACCAGCCGCTTTCATACGATAATACCGATCTGATTGTTTCATGGAACGATTCAGAATCATATCAATATCTTCCTGTTTCATTCTACGGGAGAATGGAGCATATGAACGTCCTTTTTTCTCCTTGAAGAATGTTTTTTGGAGTGATTGCATGTGTTCGTCAACAGCCTCTTCCGCATATTGCTGCATTCTCGAATCTATTGTAGTATAGATTTTCAGACCATCTGAATAGATGTTGTAAGGCGTTCCATCAGGTTTGGTGTTTTTGTTGCAAAATCCATATAACGGATTATTGTCCCACGCCCAGCGATCTTCTTTATATTTTTGCTCTTGCCAGTCAGCATAATCGCTTTTTACCGGTTCTTTTGCAGTAAGTATCATGCGCAGATATTCTCTGAAATAGGCTGCTTGGCCCAATTTGTGATCTGCTTTTTGATAATGGAGAGTTAACGGTATATTTTTCAACGAATCGTATTGTTCTTCTGTAATATAATCTGCTTTAAGCATTTGATGAAGAACGACATTACGGCGTCCTTTCGTACGTTCATTAAATCTTACCGGATTGAAAAGAGACGGATTCTTACACATTCCTATAAGGGTTGCCGCTTCTTCAATTTTTAATTTTGCAGGAGTGGTGCTAAAGTAAATCTGAGCTGCCGATTTTATACCTACAGCATTGTTGAGAAAATCAAATTTGTTCAGATACATTGTTATGATTTCCTCTTTTGTGTACAGTTTTTCGAGTTTTACGGAAATAACCCATTCAATAGGTTTTTGTAACGCACGCTCAATAATATTGTCGGCACTCGGTGAATAAAGCTGTTTTGCAAGTTGCTGGGTAATGGTACTTCCTCCTCCGGAGCTTTTCAGTTGAAGAATTCCTGTTTTGACAATAGCACGCGTCAAAGCCCTTCCATCAATTCCTGAATGATCGTAATAGCGTGCATCTTCTGTTGCAACAAGTGCATTTACTACATTTGACGAAATTTCGTTATAATGTACGGCAACGCGGTTCTCTTTGCTGTAATAATACTTTCCAAGGATTTTTAGGTCAGATGAATATACTTCGGTAGCATATTTGTTTTTAGGGTTTTGAAGTTCATCAATTGGTGGTAAATAACCAATCCACCCCATGCTGATAAAAGTAAAGATTAATAAGATAAAGAAGATTCCAACGCTAAAAGCCAGCCAGAAGTATCGAGTGAAATTTGATCGAAGATTACTTTTTACGGTCATTTTATCTATATTAGGTGATAACTTAATCAATGTTACAAAAGTAGTAATTATTTACAATTACACTTTCATAATTTCTATTAAAAT
>QKGU01000140.1 GCA_003250325.1 Paludibacter sp. | reverse complement strand
TAACACACGCCTATGGTCACAGGCTGGCTGATGTGCACTTAGCGGGTTTTGCGCCCGCATTCACTTTGTCGCTGTGCGACAGCGAATACGCCCGCAAACCGCCCGTGCCCATAGCCTCGGTCGTTAGCAGCAAGCCGAAAAAAATAAAAAACTTGATTATGAATTTAGCGTTTTTATTTCTCAGTGCTGGGTTATTCGGATGCAGTATTCGAAGCCGGAAAGATTTTCGGCAAAGTGCCCTATCCATTACTAAACTTACCCCAGGCCAACCAGACCTATTCGTATCAGATTGAATCGTATAACATGATGAACTTTCTCGAATTTGCAACGGATCAATATGCTTCGTTTATGGTGGATCACAATTTTAATGGATTTTTCTTCAATAAGATTCCATTCGTGAAGCATTTAGGCCTTCGTGAAGTAGTGACCTGTAAAATGCTTTTTGGTAACCTGACGAATGCGAACAACCCTGACAAACAAAGTAATTTATTCAAACTTCCAGTTCAGACCGATGGTATTCCAATCACCTACACTCTTGGCAAAACTCCCTATATTGAGGGAAGTATTGGAGTTGCAAATATATTCAAGATTTTCAGAGTTGATTTAGTTCGACGATTCACTTATCTGAATAATCCGAATGTTTCAAAATACGGCATAAGAATGAGATTTAGATTGGACTTTTAATATTTACATGTTTATTCAATGGTTGAAGCACAACAATCATTGACAGATTGTTTTGAGTTCAAAAACAATCGTAAACGGGTGATTCTGTGATATAATTGCCCGTTTTTTACAAAGAACTGAAAAACTTTTTTTTGAAATGAATTCAAATTGAAAAGTTGCTTAAACTAAATCTGCGATTAATCCGACTTATCCATCATTTTTGAAAAAGCTCAATCTCTTTTGATAATTTAAATAAGTCATTTCAGGATTGAAAATCACCGCTTCGGTAAGTCTCCTGATGGAGTATACAGCTTTTCAGTATAATTTTGTTTTAATATACTTTGGTTATGATGTTTATATATTCAATTGGTCCAAACATCTAATAATGAAAGTATCATTCAAAAATAATCAAAAATTTCAGTTGAAATACTTATATCATTTTATAATGTTACACAGATTAAAAATAATAATTTCCATTATATTCCCAATGTTTTTTGGCATAAGCACCATTAACGCACAATTGCTTACTGACTTGAATACTGTAAATCTTATAAAAAAAATGTTGATTGTGTTTATAATCAACAATTCAATGACGCACAAAAGATATATCTGAGAATCCAAAAGTCATATCCGGGGCATCCGGTTTTATACCTTCTCAAAGTACTTCAGACTTATTGGATGAATTATCCTTTACTTGCAACAACTCCTGAGCGGTTTTCGTTTGAAAGTGATTTACTTCAATGCATTAAGTTGTCAGAAAAAAAAACAATCCAAATTACGAGGCAGAATACTTGCTTTATGATCTCTGTGCAAGAGGAATGTTGTTAAAATTTTACGATGATAACAGCCTTACAATGGATGTGATTCCACTTGTTACAAGTTCATACTCACCTTTAACCCGTTCCTTTAAATTTACTCAAGATTGTACTGATTTATATTATTTTAAGTGTTATTTTGCTGATAATCAGCATATTTTTAATTGGGTTTCTACCCTTAATTCGCATTACTAATTAAACAATACAATGAAGCAGAAAATCAAATTGAAATATCTCAGAAATTTGTAGTCAATAAATATTTCCAGACACAGCTTACCATCTTTTGGGGTATTTTACAAGAAAAGAAATATCATGATATAAATAAAGCAAACCAATATTATACTATTGGGATGAACAGTATTAAGGCCTATGGTGATTACGGCAATGAATATGCAGCCTATGCTTATTTTGGTTTGAGTCGCATTAGTTATAGCAAAGGAGATAAGAATGCTGGCAGCCAGTTCCGTGAGAAAGCCAAGAAACTAACAGCTTCAGAAGAAATTAATTTTGACAAATAATAGACATTTTCTTAACATGTAATATAATGAATATTATTTGTCTTTGTGAACAAAATAACCCCAAAAAACTGGCAGTTTATTCATTGAAAATTCAGTTTAGTACCTCAAAAGTTCATTTCAGTCCTCAATATCCCCATTTCAGTATCTTATACAATAAATCGCAATGTATTACACTGTAATTTTGCAGCATAAATTAATATAGCATAAACATGAAAGGAAAGATTATTTCAATAGCGGTGATGTTGTTGGTAGGCCAAATGACATTTGCACAAGAAAGCAAAATCACTGAACTGACCTTGCAGCAATGCGTGCAGATGGCAGTGGATAAAAACATAAATGTGAAGACATCCCGCATCGACAAAGAAAAAAGCAATTACAAAAAGGAAGAATCGCGTGCGGCATTGCTCCCGAAAGTAAATATCAGCGCTGGTTTTACCGATAATATTGCGCTGCCAACGACAGTGCTTCCTGGCGAATTTCTGGGCAAGCCAGGCACTAGTATACCTGTACAAATGGGAAGTCAGTTCAATACAAATGCTGCGCTGAGCATCAGTCAGATATTATATAATCAAACCGCATTTACAGCGCTGAAACTGACCAAAAAATCAGCTGAGCTAAGCAGTTTGAGCGTCGAAAAAGCAAGCGAAGAAATTGCATTCGAAGTGGCCAAACTCTATGCGCTGAGCCAGACCACTGCCGAACAATTTAAATTAATCAGTCAAAACATAAAACGCACCGAACGCCTGAGAGATATTACTAAAATAATAGTTGAAAACGGGGTTGGCAAACAAGTTGACCTGGACAGGGTAAATGTGAATCTCGAAAACCTGTACACGCAACAAAGCAATACGCAGTTGGCACAGGAACAACAACTGAACATGATAAAATATATGCTCGATGTACCGCTTGAGCAAACGATTGTACTGACCGATACAGCAGCCATGCCGCTATTGGCGAACGAACCCATACTTCAGTCGGACTTTTCGGATCATGTGAATATACGCCTGCTCGAATCGCAAAAGGAGCTGAATGTTTTAAACAAAAAGCTGATTAACAACGGTTATTTACCTACACTTTCGTTATCGGGACAAGCAGCTTATCAGGGACTTCGCAAGGATTTCAGCACTTATTTCGAAAGTGGCGAAGCAAACAAATGGTATCCAATGGCCAGTGTATCAGTCAACCTTTCGATACCGGTATTCGACGGATTCGAAAAGCGATCGAAAGCGCGTCAGGCCACAATGGACCTGAAGAAAACGGAGGCTACACTCGAAAGCACCAAAGAAAACTTCAGCATGAATTATAAAAATGCGCTGAACAACTACATGAACAACAAAGACATTGTGCGCCGCCAAAAAATGAACCTCGACCTGGCCGAAAAAGTGTACAAAGAAACAACCCTGAAATACCACGAAGGACTTGCCACCATGAGCAGTCTGTTGCAGGACGAAATGAGCCTGAGCAGTGCGCAGGGCGGTTACCTCACAGCTTTGTACAATTTCAAGGAAGCCGAACTTAAAATCATGTCGCTCAACGGAGGCATCAAACAACTGTTCGACTGATAAAGGCGCAGGCAAAGGCGGGGAACGCTGAACTATTCTAAAAAACTTCAATACAAAACAACAATAATACGGTATAAAAATGAAAAAGAAATCGATAATAGCAAGTATAACCACCGTTGGACTACTTGGAATTATGACATGGACACTGACTTCGAACAAAAAAGCAATCGATAGCAGTAAAGAAGTAAAAACAACACAGAGCGATGTTACTGTCACAGTAGCTTCGGCTGAAATGACCGAAACAAACGGAAGCCTGGAACTTGTAGGTACTACCCAAGCCTGCAAAGAAGTGAATATTGCTTCGGAAAGTGCCGGTAAAATTGTTCAGGTAAATTTTAAAATGGGCGATTTTGTAACCAAAGGAAAAGTGTTGGCCAAAATAGATGATACTTACAAACGGTTGGCGTATGACAATGCAAAGCTGAGCTACGAAAAATGCAAAGACGATTACAACCGTAACATATCTTTGCATCAGGGCGAAGCTATTTCGGACACACAACTTCGCGACATTAAAATGGCTTTCGAGAATGCCTCTATACAACTTGAGAATGCAAAAAAACAATGGGACGATACTAAAATCACCGCTCCTTTCAGCGGCTATATCACAGCTCAGAATACCGAACTCGGCGCTTATGTCAATCCGGGAACTGTAATTGCCGGCATCGCCGATATCTCTGAATTGAAAGTAATTTTAGATGTGTCCGAATCAAATGCCTACGAACTGCGTGAAGGACAACAGGTGAACATAATTGCCGATGTAAATACCGAAGCCAACTTCTCAGGCAAAATATCGAACATTAGTCCCAAAGCAAGCGCTTCGCACACTTATCCAGTCGAAATTATTATTTCCAACAATGGAAAAAACAAACTGAAAGCCGGAACTTACGTAAACGTGAGCGTGAACATGGGCAAAAGCGGAAAAGCATTGATGATACCACGCGATGCCATTGTAAGCAGTGTAAAAGATCCTTCGGTGTATGTAGTGAACAACAACGAAGCCAAATTGGTAAAAATCACCACAGGTCGTAACTTTAACTCCAAGCTCGAAGTAGCTGCAGGTCTGAAGGAAGGCGATAAAGTGGTAACGAACGGCCAAATCAACTTAACTGATGGCGCCAAAGTAGCCATTTTGAACTAATGCTAATGTCCCAATGTGCTAATTTGCTAATGAGGAAATTCAGGCAAAGGTCACCAGTCTCCAGTCTCCAGTCTCCAGACTCCAGACTCCAGACTCCAGACTTTAGACTTTAGACATTAGACTTTAAACTTTAGACATTAGACTTTAGACTTTAGACTTTAGACTTTAAACTTTAAACCCGAAACGCAAAACAACAACAACAACAACAACCCAATGAATATAGTAGAAACCTCTATAAAAAAACCTTTGATCATCGGCGTAATATTTACCCTGTTGGCCATTGGAGGAATCATATCCTACACAAACCTCAATTTGAACTTAATGCCTAAGTTTGAGTTGCCTATGCTGACGGTGCAAACGATTTATCCCGGCGCCGGAGCATCCGAAGTTGAAACTTCGGTGACCAAAAAGATTGAAGACGCTCTCTCCACACTTGAGAACCTGAAAAAGATCAGCTCCACCTCTATGGAAGGCGTGTCGGTGATCGCCATCGAGCTGAATGCCGGTGCCGATGCCAACCTTGCCGTTCAGGAAGCTCAACGTAAAATATCGGCCATCAAGTCCAACCTGCCTACCGATGTGAAAGAACCTTCCATCAGTAAAATTGCACCGGATGAGAAATCAATCATGAGTGTGGCAGCATCTTCATCCATGCCTTCCACCCAATTTTACAAATTAGTGGAGGACCGTATTCAACCACGTTTGGCAAAACTTCCCGGTGTCGGCGCTGTAAAACTCAGTGGTGGTATGGAACGCCAGATCAGAGTGAACATGGATGCCGAGAAACTGAAAGCGTACAAACTTTCGCCTTTACAAGTGCTATCGGCCGTTCAGACCGCCAATATGGAAATTCCGGCAGGGAATGTAGAAAACCCTGAACAGGTGTATTCAGTACGTATGGCTGCCAAATACTCAAGCCTGAACGAATTGCGCAACACAGTGATTGCCACTACTCCCAACGGAGGTAAAATAAAAATAATGGACGTGGCTGAAGTGGAAGATGGAGTGGCCGAACAAAAACTTATCAATCGTATCGATGGTAAGGATGCCATCGGTATTTCCATTCAGAAACAAAATGATGCCAATGCAGTGTTGGTGGCCGATATGGCAAAACAAGAACTGAAAGCCGTAGAAAAAGAATATGCGGCCAATGATGTAAAATTTGACATTGCCACCGACGATTCGGTGTACACAAACGCTTCGGCACATTCGGTGGTCATCGACCTTGTACTTGCCATTCTTATTGTGGCATTTGTCTGCTTTATTTTTCTCCACAATGTGCGAAGTGCATTGATAGTAATGGTAGCTGTGCCGCTCTCCATCATACCGGCGTTTATCGGTATGTATCTGCTGGGCTATTCGCTGAACATGATGTCGCTGATGGCATTGTCGCTCGTAGTAGGTATTTTGGTCGACGACTCCATTGTGGTGATTGAAAACATGTTTACCCATATGGAAAAAGGGAAAACCAAATGGCAGGCCGCCATCGATGGTTGTAAACAGATCATGTTCACCGCTATGGCTATTACCATAGTTATTGTGGTTGTATTTTTACCATTGGCCTTAAGCGGCGGTATGATTGGTAACGTACTGAAAGAGTTTGCTACGCCTATTATTATTGCTACGCTGTGTAGTTTATTGGTTTCATTTACAGTAACACCGCTGCTGATGTCCCGTTTCGGTAATATCCCCGACGACACCCGCCCTACCCTTTCGGGACGTTTCTCACGCTTTATCGAAAATGCATTCGATGCGCTGAAAGAATGGTATGCAGGTATTCTGGTTTGGAGTCTGAAACACAAAGCAACCGTATTGCTGGCCACAGTTGCAATTTTCATTGCTTCGTTCACACTGTTCCCTTCGGGACTTATCGGATTCTCTTTTGTACCTACCACCGACCAGGGCGAATATACAGTAACACTGGATATGAATCCGCAGGTAACTGTTTATCAGAACAACCAGATAACTATGGAAGCCGAGAAAATTATCAACAGCATTCCCGAAGTGCAGCGAGTTTATACCAATGTAGGGATGGATGCTAAAACAACGAAAAACAACATTACCACCATCACTGTAAAGATGGTGGACAAGGACAAACGAAACATGAGCGTACAGGATTGTGCCAATCTAACAAAAGAAAAAATAATGACGCAGATTCCGGGCGTTCGTGTACGTGCTTCGGTGACCACCTTAGGAGGTGGTGGTCAGGAACCTGTACAACTCATCGTTCAGGGAACCGATTACGACAAGGTACTTGAAACAGCTGCTATGGTAATGGATGTGGTACGTCACACCGCCGGAACTTCGGACATAAAATACTCTATCGACGATCCCCGTCAGGAAGTACAGGTAAAACTCGATCGTGAAAAAATGTCGGCCTTAGGCTTGTCGGTAAGCGAAGTAGGAATGACCCTTCGTACGGCGCTGAATGGTAACGACGACAGCAAATACACCGAAAACAATACAGAATACAAAATCCGTATCGGGGTGGATAACTTCGACCGTACCAAATCGGATGATGTTGCCAAACTCACTTTTATCAACAAAAGAGGAGAACTGATTGAATTGAAACAATTTGCAAAAATTGGTTATGGATTAGGTCCATCGGCGCTTGAACGTACCGACCGTATTTCGTCCATTACTGTAAAATCGATGGTCGTTGGTCGTCCTTCGGGAACAGTAGGCGCCGAAATTGAAAAAGCACTGGTAGGTAAAATTCCGGAGGGAATAAGTGTTAAGAAGAGTGGAATGATGGAACAGCAGTCGACCGCTTTCGGCAGTCTTGGGTTTGCTTTTATTGCAGCTATTGTGTTGATTTATCTTATTATGGTGATCCTTTACAACTCGCTCACCGACCCGCTTATTGTATTGTTCTCCATTCCGCTGGCCATGATTGGCGCCTTTCTGGCATTAGCACTGACAAGGCATAACCTGGATATTTTCAGTATCATTGGGTTGATTGTGCTTATCGGGTTGGTGGCAAAAAATGCGATTCTGCTTGTCGATTTCACCAACAAAATCCGTAAGGAAGATGGGCTGAGCACTTTCAATGCTTTGATTGAAGCCGGGAAAGACCGTATGCGTCCTATTTTGATGACAACCTTCGCCATGATTTTCGGTATGTTACCTATTGCCCTTGGTTCGGGTGACGGCGCTGAAATGAAAAACGGTATGGGTTGGGTAATTATCGGCGGTTTGGCCAGTTCGATGCTCCTTACATTGGTAGTGGTTCCTGTGGTTTATTATATTTTCGACCGCTTTGCGTTCAAAAAACGGTTGGGTCGAAGAAAAAGACTTGTGGAAAAAGTAAAAGCCAGACAACTACAAGCAAGCTTAAGCTAATATTTGGTCGCACAAAAAATAATTATTTGTTTTTTGTTATTGAAGAAAACAACGACTCAATTTCTGTAGAATAGTCGTTGTTTTTTTATTACTTTTAGCATCTCAATTTATTTACGCATGAAACACAGAGCTTTTCGTCCGTTTTCCAACACTACGGCCATTAAACTATCCTTATTTATTAGCATCATCCTTAATGCTATCCTGCTATTAGGGTATATCAACAATAAAGAAATGGAAGTGGTACTGGTATCCAAACTGGTTTACCTGTTCCTGTCAAATACGGTTCTATTTTATCTGTTGTATATCTTTATTTTCAGAATGATACAACTGAATATCAATAAGTATTTAAAGCTTGGGGGAGCTCTTTTTGGATCACTGATCATAACAGTTGGTTTAAGCTTATGTTTTTCGGCAAGTCATTTTCTGTTATTTCCCGAAAATCCTTTTTCAGTGAACCAGCAAATAACCATAAGTCTTATAAAAGACCTGATTAAACTTATTATCGTGTTGCTGTCGACTTCACAACTATATTCTATCAACCAACGACAGCTTACCTTGTTCGAAAACGAAAAACTATTGGCCGACAATATCCGTATCCGCTACGAGGTACTTAAAAATCAGGTGAATCCTCATTTCCTGTTCAACTCGCTGAACACACTGGATGGATTGATTGGAATTGACAATGAGAGAGCCCACGAATATGTGCAGAATTTATCGCAGGTGTTCCGCTATACCATTGGCAACAAAGAAATCATGCATCTCGATGAAGAACTTGATTTTACCGAATCGTACGCCCTGCTGATGAAAATTCGCTATGGCGACAATTTACAGATTCAATACAATATCGACGATAAATACCGGAACTATTATATTATTCCCGTAAGTCTGCAATTATTAGTCGAAAATGCCATCAAACACAATGTGGTCAGTAGTAAACATCCGCTGCTGATAACAATTGAAACTACTCCTAACGACAGTATCAGGGTGACAAATACGATTCAGCCCAAAAGCGGCGTGGAACATGGCGAAGGCATTGGCCTTGCCAACCTGACCGAAAGGTACGAGCTGCTGTTTCAGAAAGAGGTCATCATAACGAAGACTGACATTTTCAGTGTAGAAATTCCATTGAATAAACAACAACTAGATCATCCGATTAAAAATACAAAGTAAAAATGAAAGCAGTTATAGTAGAAGATGAATTTATAGCCGCTCAAAACCTGCAACGACTCATCAGTCAGGTTGCCGGCGACATTGAAGTGATTGCCATACTGCAAAGTGTGGAAGAAAGTGTGGAGTGGTTTGCCAACCATCCTGTCCCCGACCTTGTGTTTATGGACATTCACTTAGCCGATGGATCGTCGTTCTCCATTTTCGAGAAAGTGAATATCAGCTGTCCGATCATTTTTACAACTGCCTACGACGAATATGCCCTGAAAGCCTTCGAAGTGAACAGCATCGACTACCTGCTTAAACCCATCAATACAAAAAGTTTTGAACGCGCCATCGCTAAATTCAGGCAACTGGCATCGACCAACGACAATACCGCCGCATCGATTGCCAAGCTACTCGACACTTTCAAAAGAACAAAAGATGCCTATAAATCGCATTTCCTTATTCCCTACAAAGACAAATTAGTCCCTCTGCCTGTGGAAAGGATAGCCTGCTTTTATGTCGAAAATAAAATGGCAAAGATCATCACCACCGACAATGAAAGCTTTTTTATGGATAGTTCGCTCGAAGATTTATATCTTCAGCTTGAGCCAACAGAATTTTTCAGGGCCAACCGCCAATACATAGTGGCGCACAAAGCCATCAAAGATATTTCCATTTGGTTTGGCAGTAAATTGTCCATCAACCTGCTGGTACCTGTGCCCGAGAAAATAATTGTGAGCAAAGCCCGCGTTGCCGAATTTAAAGCATGGTATACAATCTGATAGCAAAAGCATTTAAGTTTAATTCTACTTTGACAGAATAAATAACCAAATTTCAAATTAAATGCATTTCTGAGGCAAAATCCTAATCTATCAAAGCAGAATGAATTAATTTCAATTCACATTTCATTTTTATCTACAATAAATATTTTAAATATACGATTCAAGGATGATTGTTAGGAAATTTAAATTCATATTGGTTTATCAGCGATATATTTCATAAACTAATAATCGCCCAAAATGCAAAAAAAGCCACAGCAAGTTAGAGTTTGTTTTCAAACGTCTTGCTGTGGCTTTTATAGCTTTTTGATAATAGGCAGAGCGGTCACAGTACATTGTTTTTTAGCTCACTTAGAAGTTTCGTAGCAATTAGAAATAAAAAAAACAATGAACTGTGAAGAGTTGATTGCACAGCAATAATTATCATGAGAATAAAGGAAAAATTGAGTAAAAATATTTTCTAAAAAAACTGACAAATCACATTGTTAATATGAAAATAGTGTTTATATTTGTTGCACAAATAAACTTATTTATTAATCTAAAATCCATTTAATTATGGCTAGTACAACAGAAACAGGTCACGCAAACAATGTGGCAAATTTTGAAAGTTTAATTACATCTGCTACAGCTTTTGGCACAAGCTACAACCCGTCAAAAGACAGTATCAAAGTCCCGGCATTACAAACCCTTCTCACTGCTTCAAAAGAGTCATTAAATGCACTAAACATTGCACAATCTGCATACTCCAACGCAGTAGCAGCACGAGAATCAGCATTTGAACCATTTAGCAAACTTATTACTCGTGTAAACAACGCTCTCAAAGCTTCTGACACCACTGTTCAGGTTGATGAAAGCGCACAAACAATTGTTCGCAGACTGCAAGGTAAAAGAGCCAGTGCAAAACTTTCAGATGAAGACAAAAAAGCATTGGAAGCAGAAGGAAAAGAAGTAAACCAAATCTCAGCAGCGCAACTAAGTTACGACAGCAAGTTGGAGAATTTGGATAAACTTATAATGCTTCTCACTTCCGTTCCGCTTTATAGCCCAAATGAAGAAGACTTAAAAGTAGAATCTTTAAAGACACTTTACAGTCAGTTTAAAGCACTAAATAATGACGTATTAACAGCCACTATTCAACTAAGTAACGCCCGTATTTCTCGTAACGACATTCTCTATAAACCATTAACTGGTTTAGTAGATATAGCTTTCGACGCTAAAGTGTACATTAAATCCGTATTTGGAGCAACAAGCCCCCAATTCAAGCAAGTGTCAAAGCTGAGTTTTACAATACGCAACTAAGAAACCAATAAAATGAACTGCGGTTGTCAAGTAAGCAACCGCAGTTTTACATATAGCACCCACAAAAAGCAAACAGACTCCGCATAAAAGGAAGTAAGCTTCGTAGAAAAGGAAACTGCGACCGTAGAAATAGAAACAGTCTCCGTAGAAAAGGAAATAACGACCGTAGAAAAGGAAGTAAGCTCCGTATAAAGGGAAATAGTCTCGGTAGAAAAGAAAACAACAACTGTAGAAATGGAAATAGACTCGGTAGAAATAGAAACAGCGAACAAACTAATCACAACAACGGCCATGCTGCTAACACACGCCTATGCGCTTTTGGCGGCTGATGTGCTTTTTGCAGTCTTTGCGCCCGCATTTCCTTTTGTCGTTACACGACAGGAAATACGCCCGCAGACCGCCAAAGCCCATAGCCTCAGGCGTTAGGCGTCATAGTAAAAAAGCATAGTAAAAAAGGAAAAAGACAGACTCGTTAGTTGAAAAATCTTTGACGAACTGTCCGCTTTTCGACATAGACAGACAATTTACTTATGACAGACTTCCGACTTCGGACAACTTTTGCGGGCGGACAATTCCTCGCAGATTTTCGAAAGAAGAATTGGACTTTAAGCTTTTCAGACTATGAGAAATAACAAACGAAAAATTGGAAATGACAGATTTCTAAACTAAATATCAACAATTATGAAAACTAAAACTTTTTTATTACTGTTTGCAATTGGAATATTGACTGCATGTGACTTAGATAATGATAGAATAAAAGGACATGCTGTGATTGTGGATAACTTTAAAGATAAAAATCCTCTTGAAGGAGTTTCTATTGAATTGAAGTACACTACAGATGAAGGTTATAACTATAATTTTTTACAGAGTGTTACAACCGACAAAAATGGCTATTTTAAAATTGACGCTGAATATAAAACAGATTTTATGTGCATAGATTGTTGGACAGTTGCAGAAGTATATTCTGACTTGGAGCATACTGACACATTGGGAAATTTTGGATTTCAGTTCGCAAACAACACATATTCTTATAAAACCATACACTTAGACACGTTTTCTCTTTCGCATAAAATATGGATTATACCAAGAATCATTAATTTGGAAGGTTTTCAGCCAGACCAAATATCTATTGATTTTTATAATTGCGATTTAGTTGACAAGTCCAAAAAGGAGATAATATATTCTGGGGAAGTAAAAGTCAATCAAACATTCACTCCTGTCGAATTAGAAATGAATATGAATACTCAACATTGGCTTAGCTATGGGACTAGAGAATTGGCTCGTGGAAGCCTGAAAAAAGATGCTAAAGAAATAGCTTTTGGATATTTTAAATTAGAAAAATCCAAACGTACCGTAGAAGGTGACACTCTTTATTTAGATTTCAACGTCGAGAAAACAAAGTAATTATTGAATCATTGAAAACCAAACTACGACCGCATAACACACGCCTATGCGCTTTGGGCGGCTAATGTGCTTCTGGCAGTCTTTGCGCCCGCATTTCCTTTGTCGCTATTGCGACAGGAAATTCGCCCGCAGCCCGCCCAAGCCCATAGCCTCAGTCGTTAGGTGCAAGTGTAAAAAAAAGAAAAAGACGTAGTTAGCTTAGATTTTAAAACAGAAACTGATAGACAAATTATGAAGACGCTAACAGAAATGAAATTTGATAAAATAGTCAAAGAAGGGTTTCACGAAATTTTAAAACCTCTTGGATTTAAAAAGAAGGCTAATAATTTTTATATTCAAAGACAAGAAATTGGACAAATTATCAACATTCAAAAAAGTACTTGGTATTCAAGAGACTTTAATAAGTTTACAATTAACATAGGACTTTTTCTACCCGAATATTGGATAGGATTAGATTACCATAAAGGCAAAGAACTTCCTATCTACCCCACAGAACTTGATTGCTTAATAAGAAAGAGAATTGGAGAACTTAGAAACCAGGATGACACATGGTACGATGTTGACGAAAGCACAGACGAATCTAATCTAATTGTTGAAATGCACTCAATTCTCAAAGATTATATTTTGCCCTACTTAGACCGGACGAAAACAAAGGAAACATTTATAGAATTACTAGACAATGAAATTATAGATTTAGCACCTCTAGGAAAACTTATCGCTTATGGAGAATTAAAACAATTTGACAAGGCAAAAAAGGAATACGACAGATTTTTAGAGGAAAAAACCAATTTAGATTTTTTAAAGACTGTAAAAGAATACGGACAAAAATATGGTGTCGTATGAAAGAAAGCCTAAAAGCAGATTGAAATTCTTAAATTCTTAAAAGACAATTATTTTCTCTATTTATCACTAAACATTAAAGTAAGTGTGAATTCCAACGAAAATCAAATAACAACTGAAAATCAAACACCTAGCACCTAACACACGCCTATGTTCATTGGCTGGCTGACGTGCATTCCGGCAGTTTTGCTCCCGCATTCACTTTGTCGTTCCACGACAGCGAATGCTCCCGCAAACCGCCAATGCCCATAGCCTCGGTCGTTACCTGCAAGTGTAAAAAAAAGAAAAAGAAAGAAGAACTATAGCAGTAAAATGAAGTCAATGAAATTGATTATCTTTGTCGAAAATAAAAAAATATGACAACTAAAACGACACATACCATTATTAATGGAGATAGCCGACAAATGAATGAACTAAAAGATAAAAGTGTTCATTTAATTGTTACTTCACCACCTTATTGGCAACTAAAAGACTATGGGACTGACAACCAAATTGGATTTCATGACGACTATGAAACTTATATCAATCATTTGAACCTGACCTGGAAAGAATGTTTTAGAGTTCTTCACGATGGTTGCCGTTTGTGCATAAATATTGGAGACCAATTTGCACGTTCAATTTATTATGGACGTTACAAAATCATTCCAATACACACAGAAATCATTAAATTTTGCGAAATTATCGGATTCGACTTTATGGGTTCAATTATTTGGCAAAAAGCAACGACAATGAACACTTCTGGAGGAGCTAGTATTATGGGGAGTTTTCCTCACCCAAGAAACGGAATTGTAAAATTAGATTTTGAATACATTTTACTTTTCAAAAAACCCGGTACTGCTCCTAAACCAACTTTAGCCCAAAAAGAAAATTCGGCAATGACAAACGAGGAGTGGAATACCTATTTTAATGGTCATTGGTATTTCTCAGGAGCAAAACAAGACAAACATTTGGCAATGTTTCCAGAGGAACTTCCGAACCGATTAATAAAAATGTTTTCATTTCCAAACGAAACTGTTCTCGACCCATTTTTGGGCAGCGGAACAACTTCATTAGTGGCAAAAAAGCTGAATAGAAACTCTGTTGGTTACGAAATTAACCCCAAATTTATCCCAATTATTAAAGAAAGAATTGGCGGTAATGATGCTTTCTCTGAAGTTGAAGTAAAAGTTATCAAACAAAAAGAGATTGAAGATTCATTTGATGAAAAGATTGAAGAACTGCCTTACCAATTTGTAGACACGCTTAAATTAGACAAGAAAATTGATGTCAAAAAACTTCAATTTGGTTCAAAATTAGATGCTGACAGCACAGGAAAACGAGAAGAGTATTTTTCAGTAAAAGAAGTTATTAGCCCTGAATTAGTTCGGCTTAATAATGATTTGATTATTCGTCTTATTGGCATTAAACAAAATCCACATATTAATGGAAAGGCAAGTGAATTTTTAATTTCAAAAGTGAAAGGTAAAAAAGTCTTTTTAAAATATGATGAAATCAAACATGATTCAGATAATCATTTAATGGCTTATTTATATTTAGAGAATAAGACTTTTATAAATGCTCATTTACTAAAAGAAGGATTAGTTGATGTAGATAGTAATATTGATTTTAAATATAAAAACAAATTTTTGAATCTAATAAATCATGAATGAAACTCAATTGCGAATTTTAGAGATATTAAATAATGGTAGATTTAACCCAAAAACTGCAGACGAAATCGTAGATGAATTAGGATTACCATATGACAGAACTAACGTTGCCATAAGAAATGAGATAAAATCAATGCGACGTGATTTTGACCAGTTAATTGGAAGCAGTAATGAAGGCTTTTTCATAATACAAGATGAAGAAGATTTGAATGTTACTCTTAGACATTTAAGTAGCAGAGTAAGAGAAACAAATATGATAATTGAACGTTTAGAAAATGCATTTAGAAGTAGATAAATATGAATAAATCAGGAAAAAAATACTCACTTGAATTCGGCAAGAAAGAGAAAGTTTTAAACTATGCTTGTCAAACATATCAATTATCAAGACCAAATAAAGTTGGCTCTGTTATGGCATTAATTAGAGAATGTCAACCAAAAACTATTGAAGAATGGGAAACTTGGTATTTTGAAAATGCTAAAACAGATGGGAAGAATCCATTTAAGATTACTAAGGAAAGCTTGACTGAATTAGGAGAAAGACTTTATGAAAAAATTACAGAAGTCGTTATCCCTGAATGGCAAGACGCTTTTAATAATCTATCAAAGAAAGACTGTGAAGATTACATTTACAACTTAACAATCAACAGAACATTTGACGGTTATCTTCGTGAAAAATCTGTAGTAAATGACGGATTAGCAAAAATATTCAAAGGAATTAGATTTGAAGAAAGCCCTTCTGAACTTGACCATGCAGGAGATATTGACTATTTGGGTTATGTGTCCGAAGAACTGGCTTTTGGAATTCAAATTAAACCAGTAACAGCAAAATCAAACTTTGGGAATTATTCTGTTTCAGAGAGAATGAAAGCAAGTTTCGAGAATTTCAAAAATGATTTTGGTGGTAACGTATTCATTGTTTACAGTCTTGACGGTGAAATTGCGAACAAAGAAGTAGTTGAACAAATTGAAAACGAAATAGAAAGACTTAGCGAAAAATAAACACCAGCAGGTAACACACGCCTATGCGCATTGGCGGGAGCATTGCACTTAGGAGGCTATGCTCCCGCTTTTACTTTTGTCGCTGTGCGACAGTGAACGCTCCCGCAAACCGCCAAATGCCCATAGCCTCGGTCGTTACCGCCAAGTGTAAAAAAAAAAGAAAAAGACAATTTTGCTGCATAAACACAGAGAAAAGAGATGAAGAAATCAACCCACATTCAGGCACATTTGGTTTTTCCCGACACAAAAATCAACGCAATGAAAAACCAAAAGAGCCTTCATTCTTCCACGCTCCCATGCCCACCCACCACCCCAAAATTAATCTATCAAAAAAAAGACTTGTAAAATTGCTCATAAAAAAACTATTACTATCTTTGTCATTTATCGACAAGTATATTTTTACAAGCATATGAAAACAACTTTTGGGGAATATATAAAAAAACTAAGGACAGACAATGGTTTGACCTTAACACAACTTGCATTTCAACTTGACTTAGACTCTGCGAATCTTAGTAAAATAGAAAATGGAAAAAGAGAGTTTGATGAAAAGCGTTTAGACAAATTAGCTGTAGCATTTAGTCTTAACATAGACAAGTTGAAGATTGAATATTTCGGAGACCAATTTGCAAAAAAAATGTTCGCATATAATTGCCCTTTTGAAACATTAGTGGTTGCTGAAGAAAAAGTGAATTACCTAAAAACAATTAACACAAAACAAGGAATAATAAAGTTTGACAATGAAAAGTAAACCGACTGTAATAGACTTGTTTTGTGGCTGTGGTGGACTTTCTTATGGGTTCATAGAGGAGGGTTTTGATGTGCTTTTGGGCATTGACAATTGGAAAGATGCAATTTCAACTTTTGAAAATACACACAAAAACGCTAAAGGAATTGTTGTAGATTTATTCAAAGAAACACCCAAAGAAATTTCAAAACTGACAAGCATTAAAGATATTGATGTAATCATTGGCGGTCCACCTTGTCAAGGTTTTTCCATTGCTGGAAAAAGAATTATTGATGATGAACGTAACCAACTTTATAAATCATTTGTGAGTTTTGTGAAATACCATCAACCTAAAGTTTTCCTAATGGAAAATGTTCCAAACATTGTTTCAATGGGAAAAGGTGTTGTGAAAGACAGTATCATAGAAGATTTTGTAAAACTTGGTTACACTGTAGTTTATAAAGTTTTGTTGGCTTCTGACTATGGGGTTCCACAAAATAGAAGGAGAGCATTTTTTGTTGGTACAAAAAACAATAAAGAATTTATTTTTCCCGAACCAACAACAAAAAATCCAATAAGTGCAAAAGATGCAATTTCTGATTTATCAGAAAAATCTTTGATAGACGGAACTAAATATGAAACTGAGCCAAAATCTGAATATCAAAAATTGATTAGAGAAAAATCGAAAGGTATTTATAATCACGAAATCACTCTCCACAGCGAGCAAACAACAAGTATTATTTCATTAGTTCCTGATGGTGGAAATTACAAAAATTTACCTGAAGAATTACGAAAAACGAGAAATGTAAATATTGCTTGGACGAGATTAAATAGTGAAAAACCAAGTTTCACAATAGACACAGGACACAGACACCATTTTCATTATAAATATAACCGTGTTCCAACTGTCAGAGAAAGTGCGAGAATACAGTCTTTTCCCGACACCTTTATTTTTTTAGGAAGCAAAACGAGCCAATATAAACAAGTAGGTAATGCCGTTCCACCAATTTTGGCAAAGGTATTAGCAAAAGAAATTAAGAAATATCTATGAGTGAAATAAAAACATACAGAATTCCTGACGAATATTTTTTTCGTTTGCATCACGTTAGACCACGTTTTAAAAATGACGTAGAAGAAGTTTTGTTATATGTAGCAACTTCTATTTCTGAAATGACAGTATTACCCGAAAAAGACTTCAATAATGAACTAAATAAAGTTCTGTTTGGATTTAAGAAAAATGCTACTTCCACTCAGAAGACAATTGATAATTGGAGAACTGAAATTTCAGCTTTATTTGGATTTATTCAAGAAACAGAACAACATCTTTATCCAAGTATAACAGCAAAGAGATTGGCTAATAATCAATATTTAGATGAATTTTTCAATTACTTTTTATTCTCCTTTCAATATCCAGGTGGTCATATAAAATCACAAAATGTAATCAAACAAATTGAGGCAGGGGTAAAATTCAAACCTTGTCATTTTATACTTAGCTTGCTCATTGAGGGCGAAAAACTTACTGGAAAACCGTTTAGCGTAACAGCAGAAGAACTAACACAATGTGCATACTTTGATTTACGAGTTACAAGAGATAGAAGACACCCGAAAGAAGTTGCAAAACTCATTTTACAAAACCGAAAAGACAAAGTAGAATACGAACACAAGTACGAGCAATTACGTAATGAACGAACTGGCGAATTTCCTTCAAAAGGCGACACATATCGTTATGCAGGCGATATGTTGGATTATATGGTTTTAGCTAATCTTTTGCAGCACAAAGGAACAGGATATTACTATTACCTAAATGATGAAAACAAAGAAGCTATCAACTATCATTTAAACCAAACACTTTGGTTTGACGAATACGATAAATTCTACAATGCCGACGCAATAACAAATCCAGAAATCGGAGAAATTGAAGAAACTTGGTTTGATTATGTAAACAGTTTTGACAACATTGAAGCATTTGCACCACATTTAGAAGAACGTGAAGCAGAAAGCATATCTGCACTTATCCAAGAGTATTACTCTCGAATGAAAGATGACAGAAAAGTACCAACAAAGATATTTGGTGATTATGGAGAAACTTTAATTTTAGCCCACGAATATTTAAGAACAAAAGACGGTTCAAACAGACAACATTTAATAAACAAAATTCCTACACCTCTTGGAGTTGGTTACGATTTACAAAGTATCGAAATTGAGAAAAAGAAACGATACATCGAAGTAAAAACAACCAAATCAAGAAAAGCGATAAACAACAATCGTTTCAAACTTACACCAAATGAATGGGACACAGCCGAAACATTAGGCGATAATTATTTCGTTTATTACCTAGTGATAAATGATGAAGGTAAAAACATCTTTATTATTCAAAATCCTATCAAACAATTTTATTCAGGCAATTTGAAAATTGATAAAAATTTAGTAGTTGAATTTTCTAACAAATCAGGACAATGGCAAAAACTTTTGGAAATAGCAAATTAAGAGTTGCTTCGCTTTTTTGCGGTTGCGGAGGAATGGATTTAGGCATTCAGGGAGGTTTTAACTTCCTTGGAAAAACTTATGAGGCATTACCTTTTGAAGTTGTATATGCAGTTGACAATGACTTGTATGCAGCAAGAATTTATAATAGCAACTTTTCTCATAAGTGTGAATTGAAAGATGTTAGGGATATTATTCCAGAACAAGTTCCAGACCACGATATTTTACTTGGGGGTTTTCCTTGTCAATCATTTTCAATAAGTGCACAAAATCCACCTCGTTTGGGTTACAAAGACGACAGAGGTAAGTTATTTTTTGAAATGGTGAAAGTATTAAAAGAAAAACAACCACGGTTCTTTATAGGTGAAAATGTAAAAGGTTTGCTTTCAGCAAACAAAGGAAAAGCATTTCCAATGATTGTAGAAGAATTTGAGAAAGCAGGTTATCACATTCATTTCAAACTTTTAAATGCATCAGAATTTGGAGTTCCTCAGAAACGTGAACGTGTCTTTATTGTAGGTTTTAGAGACTTTGACGATTATTTTAATTTTAGATTTCCGCAACCAAATACGCAAAATGGTTCAAAAGTAAAATTGAAACAAGTAATAGATCTAAAAGCGGATAAAGATGATAAGTGGTTTTTCAGTCAGAAAGCTGTTGACGGTATGTTGCGAGTAAAAGATAAAATGAACAAAGGAAGAGTGCAGGATTTAGAGCAACCTTGTAATACAATTAGTTCACATTTAGCAAAAGTAAGCTTGAATGGAACAGACCCTGTGTTAATGATTGGTGAGCGTTACAGAAGATTTACACCAAGAGAAGCTGCAAATATTCAAACTTTTCCAACAAACTTTAAATTAGAAAGCGTTTCAGAGAACAGACAATATAGAGCTATTGGTAATGCAGTTCCACCTGTATTAATGTGGAACGTTGCAAACGCTTTGACACTTAGTTGTGGTGTCGAGAAATCTAAAAATATTGAAAACACCCACGCTTGTAGTCAAGCACATTTGCAGGTC
>QKGU01000419.1 GCA_003250325.1 Paludibacter sp. | reverse complement strand
GAGTATCTTTCTTCTTTGATAGCATAATATATTTGCAAGATTTATGCATCAAATATACTAAAACTTGCAGATACACACAATACTTTTAAGATTTATTTTACTGGTAATCTTATGTTTATGGGCTTTTTAAGGGTCGACTAATTACCTTTATTCGATAAAACAATCAAATAAATTGTAAAGTTTGAAATGGTTCTGTAATTTGTAGTGATAAAATGCTATTTGTCTTCCAATGTGATACTTAGCCAGGTAAATCCGATGAGACCGGCCATAAAGGATGCACCTAAAATTGCAATTTTTGAACTGATGGACATATCGGTATTCCCGAATGCTAACATTGTAATGAAAATGGACATCGTAAATCCAATGCCACCCAAAAAACTTGTGCCGGCTAAGTATTTCCATTTCAATCCGGCCGGAAGTGTTGCTAGTCCGAACTTAACTCCAAGGAATGCGAATAAGAATATCCCGATTGGTTTTCCCAGCAATAATCCGCCTGTAATCCCCAAACTATTGGCTTCCATAACACCGTTTTGCCAACCTGAATCAATGCTTATACAAGTGTTTGCCAAAGCGAATAAGGGCAAAATGAGAAAAGCAACAGGTTTGTGTAAGAAATGTTGTAATTTATGCGAAGGAGAATTTTCGCGGCCGTTTCCAAAAGGAATTGCAAAGGCCAGTAATACGCCTGTAATGGTAGCATGAACTCCGGAGTGTAACATGAAATACCACATTGCAATACCTCCTAAAATGTATGGAATTAAGCTGTTTACTTTTAATCTGTTCAACACCATTAAAACTCCAAATATAACGAGGGCAATTATTAAATTGGTGAAAATAATATTTGAAGTGTAAAAAATAGAGATTACCAATATGGCACCCAGATCATCAATTACTGCTAATGCTGTCAGAAAAATTTTCAGTGACAATGGAACTCTGCTGCCCAGCAAGGATAGAATTCCAATTGCAAAAGCAATATCAGTAGCCATTGGAATACCGGCACCGGTAAAAGAGCCTGTATTTCGGTTGATAAGCATATAAATCCCCACAGGAACCAACATACCGCCCAAAGCACCTAATATTGGAAGAGTTGCTTTTTTTACATTTGATAGCTCTCCGATGTAAATCTCACGTTCAAGTTCCAACCCGATTAGCAGGAAGAAAATGGTCATCAGGCCATCATTGATCCAGTGAACTACACTGTGACCTGCAAAATCAAAATTCCATATGGCCGAATAAGTGGTGTAATAAGGTGAATTTGCGAGTGCAAGAGACAATGCAGTTACAAAAACAAGTATCAGTCCACCGGCTTTTTCACTTTCAAGAAATTCTTTGTATATGTGGGAAATTCTCATATCTAGTTAACTCTTTTTGTTCTAAGATATAATCATAACGCAAATTCTATAAATTAAGTTTTATAATTATTTGCGGTTATCCATTTCTTCTTTCGTTTTCATTCGAAGGTTCGGATTTTCTAAAATCATTTTACGCAGGAATTCTTCAGAATAGCCCGGTCTTAAAATGCTTGGTGGAATTTTATATTCGTTCTGAACGAACTTGCCATCTTTTTCTTTCTTGATATTTCCATCCATGTATTTTACGAGTAAATATTCTCCCAGTTTTTTCCATGCTGCTGTTGAAGCCTCCGCTTGCGAACAACTGAAATTGGTTAGAAAAACACGCGCATCATTTTCGTTCATCCCGATAGAAACTTTGTCCATAGCCGGAACCAACGAGTTGAAATTCGACTCCCATTGAGATTGAACTTTCTTAATGTCAGGATACATGTATGAATATTTGCTGTAAGCGTAGTTTGCCACCCAGTTGAAAATCCAGAACGCAGAAGTGGAAGAATATTCGAGAAGGCTACCGTTGTCTTCCCGGTAACAATCAGGAACGGCTGTAATGCCACAATACATGGGTACATACAAAGCTGTTGCGGCATCGTCCACTCCAAACCAAAGAATTCCCCCAATATAGTCGGGCAGCCAATTGCGCATTTGAGCCACGAAAGTAAAGCCGGTTTGTTGAGTTGCAGTAGGTCGCTCATGTCCGTATTCCACGCTGTCGACAGTAAAAGTAAGCGGACTGCAACGAAGTTTACTTCCAAATGGACCGGCAGCAATGCCTTTGCTCATATCGAATTCTGTTCCTTCGTATTGGTCGCGCATATAATCTTTCAGTTTTTGAGCACTAAGTTTTGCCGTTGGTTTTATCCATAATGGCATGCGTTGCAATGAGTCGCCTTTTATGTAAGAAATATATTTATCCATTTCAGGATTTACCTTGCGGAAAAAAGACCAGACGCGAGCTTCACAAAAGCGCAAAGCCCCATAGTCGAGTGGGGCATAAGTGTCGGAAAAACTAAAATCTTTGTTTTTCCCTTTGAAATATCCTTTCTCGCGGGCAAAAGCAATTACATCTTCGGAATAAAGGCAGTTGTTTTTGTCGTCGTATGGGAATGTAGTGATTCGGGCCTGATTGGCATGAGCCGAAACACAATCGTCCGGAATGCGTTGTGCTACCCAAACAGCACCTTTGTTGTTTGTCCCTTTTCCGGTCATTTCAAGGATCCAAACTTCGTTCGGATCGGCTATGGAGAACGATTCGCCTTCGCTGTAATATCCGTATTCTGCAACCAGATCGGTCATTACCTTTATTGCTTCACGAGCCGTTTTAGCTCTTTGCAAAGTAATATAAATCAGACTTCCATAATCTATTATCGCTGTTGTGTCAATCAGTTCGTGACGACCGCCAAAAGTAGTTTCTCCAATACAAAGCTGATGCTCGTTCATATTTCCAACTACGGAATATGTGCTTTCCACCTGTTTGATTTTTCCGAGGTATTTCCCACTATCCCAGTCGTGAATGTCGAGCATAGTACCTGCGGGATAAGTTGCTGCAGGACGATAATATAGTGCTCCAAAAAGAAAATAAGAATCGGCATTGTATGATATCATGGTTGAGCCATCGATTGAGGCTGATTTACCTACGAGGAAATTGGTACATGAGATATTAAACTGAAAATCGCTTTTTTAATCATCTTTTTAATCTGTGTTTTTGTAACGTTTACAAAAGTACAACCATTTATTCAAAATGCAAAATGGGATTCAGTTGTTTGAATCCCATTTTGTTAATTGTTTTATCAGGTGTTTTATGCTTCAACCTCGTTTGTGTTTTCGATAACGTGTTTCGAAAATTTTTGATTGATCCAACCCGGGACAACTAAAATTCCTAAAAGCAAATACAGATAGTAACTTATTATCCTCCAGATAACTGTAATGATCAAAATCGGACCACTGCCCAGCGCAATGTCGTTGTAGTATTCTTTGAACGCAAATTCGCTCAGTCCGCTTCCTCCTGGAGTGGGACTTGCTACCATAACGATCCACAAAAGCAATTGACGACCAAAAATAATAAGTTGGTTATTGATAGGAGTGAAGGCCAAAAACAAAGCATTCACCACCAAAAAACGCGACGACCAGGATAAAGCGGTTGTACCAAAAGCCTCCAGCCAAAAACTGAACGGTTTACGCCCCATTTCGAGTGAAGAATTCACCATATTGTCGGCAAACTGCTCAATTTGAGAATGCCATTTTCGTAAAAAAGGTAATTTGAAAACAAATTCAACAAACTTGGCAATCAGATCGGGACGGCG
>QKGU01000345.1 GCA_003250325.1 Paludibacter sp. | reverse complement strand
TTTATACTTACCCATTCCAAGTGGAGCTGAGCGGTCGTATTCGCGCATAATTACAAAAGGAGTTGTTTGGAATCCACCTTTAAAGTATGGACCAACCGGAGTAACAAAAACGATAAAAAGGTATTCGGTAGCTGGTCTAACACCCACCTGAGCACCCGTACCAAAAAGTACCGGACGAATATATAATGAAGCTCCTGACTCATACGGAGGCACAAAGCGTTCGTTCATTTTCACCACTTTCAACACAGCTTCTTTGATAGCCATCAAAGTGCCATCACTTGAATCCTGCATGCGCCGGGCATTTTCGTCCATACGGAAAATACGGATTTTTCCATCTTTTCCACGAAATGCCTTGAGACCTTCAAAAGATTCCTGTCCGTAATGAAGTGCAGTCGCAGCCATGTGTATGTTCAGATACTCGCTCTTGTGAACTTCCAATTCTCCCCAAGATCCATTGCGGTATTCACACCGTACATTGCAATCGGTTTTTATATAGCCAAATGCAAGATTGGTCCAATCAATATTTTCCATAACTATGTAATTTTCAATTTTATCGTTTACAATTTCTATTTCAGACTATCAATTGGCTTTCATTTCCCATGTTGAAAAGCAAATCGATAATGCTTAAGTTGGGTGAAAATCCAAACTTCTGGTCGAAAACCTGATAATAAGACTTTACATCTGAATTTAGATTTTCTTTTTTAGGGTGGATACTTTCTCTCAAATCCAACACATTATCATCCGTTGATAGCTTATATTCAGTCGTTAGTTGAATTTTGACATCCAAGTCCAAAAGCTCCAATACTTTCTGTTGAATTTCCCAATTAAAATCCCACAAAAACTCCCATTTTTTTTCATAAAACGGAAGTAAATCGTCCTTGTAATACTCAAAAAACGGAGTCGAATTATAGGCCGATTCAATCGACTTCCAATGATGAAGTTGCCAATCGGTATGATCCGAAATGCGAATATCTCGCGTTAAAACCTTTTCGCCTCCCGACTTTACAACCGGTATGCTCAATGCCATTATTCCGTTAGCAGTTGCTATATGGCAACGATTTCTATACGTTTGTTTAATGTAAAAATCGCAATTTTCCAGAAAAACATTTTCTGCTTTTTTCATAGCAGAATAATACTCCACAGGAGCTAAATAAGCTATCGTAAAACAAGCGTTTTCCATGCCTTACGCCAACGAATTATCTTTCTGCGTTTTTAAAGAAGCGATTAAAGCGGATTTTTCCGTTAAACCAACCTTTATCTTTATCCAACGACAACCAAACCAATACCGGACGTCCAACAACATGATCCTCCGGTACAAATCCCCAATAACGCGAATCGGCAGAATTATGGCGATTATCACCCAACATCCAATAATAATCCATTTTGAAGGTATAGGTTTTTGTCAGTTTATCGTTAATATAAAATTCTCCGTCTTTTACTTCAAATTTGTTATGCTCATACACCCGTATTGCACGTTCGTAAATCGGATAATTATAGCTGTTCAATGCCAGTGTTGCTCCTTTTTTCGGGATCCAGATCGGACCATAATTATCGCGGGTCCATTTTTTACCACCACCTAACGGGAATACTTCTCCATTAAACAAATCCTGTTCGATCAGAATATTTTTTACACCCGCTATTTTTTGAACTTTTGAATAAACCTCCTCTGTCATAGGAAAATGGTAAACCGGAAGCGACCTGTCCAGTCCAAGATAAGCAATCAAATCAGCACTCTGATCGTTGTCCAATAATTTGATATCATCCACACTGACACCTAATTTATCAAACATATCACCGGTTATTCTTGTTCCGTCGGTCTGAACAAAGTAATTAAACTGTATTCCCGGAATCTTTTCCTGATTTTTACCATTGACAATTACCTGATTGTTCTTAATCTCCATCCAATCACCTGCAATAGCTACGCAACGTTTTACGTAATTTTCGCGACGATCCACAGGACGATAAACAATGTCTCCGAATTCTGATTTATTATTGTTTACAGCATCACGTCCGTAGATATGACACAAGGTATAATAATCCGGGTTTTGCTGCTTCACGGCAACCGTATCTCCTGTCGGAAAATTGAATACCACAATATCATTTCGTTCAATTTCATCAAACCCTTTCAATCTTTTATATTCCCACTGCGGATGTTCAATAAACGATTTGCAATCTAAAACAGGGAACGTATGTTGCACCAATGGAAACGAAAGCGGAGTATTAGGCACTCTCGGGCCGTAACTTGCTTTGCTTACAAAAAGAAAATCTCCTACCAACAAGCTTTTTTCGAGCGATGAACTTGGAATCTGATAATTCTGGAACAAGAACGTATTGATAAAATATACAGCTACAAGTGCAAAAACAATCGCATCCACCCAGCCCATTACTGACAAGAAAGCTTTATTCTCAGATTTTTTCCACCACGTCCACGGAATGAAATGCGTAATAAACGCATCGAATATAATAGGCAACAAAAGTAACCACCAAAAAGTACCCACCCAAATGACGAACAGAATATATACTACACACCATATAATGGCTTTTATCCATTGTTTTAATGGTTTTTTAAACCGGGAAACATTTTGTTCTGAACTCATATATTTTATGTCTTTTACTTATTGTTTATTTTTAAAACTTTAATAAATCACTCATTCCCAAAAGTCCTTTCTTTCCCGCTGTAAATTCAGCAGCAACCACTGCACCAAGTGCAAATCCTTCGCGACTTTTAGCGTCGTGAGTCATTTCAATGGAATCAACTGCCGATTCGTAACGAATGGTATGAATACCCGGCACCTGACCTTCACGAATCGATTTAATGGCAAGATCTGTCGGTTTTGTTTCCGTCTCTTTTGCCCAATTATCTTTTCTGTCGATGTTTTCCAGAATTCCTTCAGCAAGTGTGATAGCCGTACCGCTCGGAGCATCCAGCTTTTGAGTATGATGAACTTCAGTCATTTCCACATTGTATTCAGGAAACTGATTCATAATACCTGCCAGATATTTATTCACAGCCATAAAAATGTTTACTCCTAAACTGAAGTTGGAAGCCCAAAAAAGTGTTTTTCCTTCCGCGTCGATAATTGCTTTCAGTTCAGGCAACGCTTCAGTCCAACCGGTTGTACCGCAAACTACGGGCACATTCGATTTAAATGCACGTTTTATATTGGACACAGCCACTTGCGGCACAGTAAATTCAATGGCCACATCGGCACTTTTAAAAGCAGCCGAATCAAAATCATCCAAATTATCCACGTCCACTTTCGAAACTATTTCGTGTCCTCTCTCCAGCGCAATACGTTCGATGATTTTACCCATCTTACCGTATCCAATCAAAGCTATCTTCATTCTATTACAAGTTACAAGTTACAAGTTACAAGTCATGACAGACAAGTTTATTTGCAACTTCTTTATTTTTATCTAATACAATTAATCTTCAAATTAC
>QKGU01000065.1 GCA_003250325.1 Paludibacter sp. | reverse complement strand
ACCTATGATGAATTATATTCACGTGTGTTACTAGTTTACCCTAAAAGCCGGTTAATTCCTTGCTTTTTTACAACAAAAGTAGAGAAATTAACCCCGCTTCTCAAAATTCTAATTATACTGCAAACCTAAGAGCGTGTGTTAGCAGCATTGCCGTTGGTTGTGTATAGTTGTTCTCTGTTATATAATAGTCCGAAACCGTTTCATTTTAGTCGAAAGTCATTCCTTTATTCAACTGCAAGTCGTGTAAGGGTTGCTGCATTGTATTTCCGGTGGCATCCAGCCAATATAAACTTTATCCTCAATTTTAATTCTAACTTTCAACCATTTTCCCTCAAAGTCCAGAACCTCATGTATATTAGGGTTATATTCCTTTTCTGTAACAACAACTCTTTCTCTGTCATATGGTTTTTCATACAAAATACAATGTAAATCACCATAAGCTGCAGAATAAATGCCCAATTTATTATTTTTCTTTATCCAACCCTCACTAATAATTCTGTCATCTAAACCGCTATATGCAATTACATAGTAGAAACTATCTTTTTTTTGCAACAGGTCAAACATAACAAAGTCCTCGTTCGTAATGTCATTTTGAACCGTTTCTTTTATTCTTCCATTTGGTTCTTCAAAAACAGCTAATTCACCTGCAAACTCAATGTTTAGAAATACTTTCAACGAATTATTGTCTTTGTGCTTTATGGTTTGCAGGGTATCCATTTGAATGGATTTTCCTGGTTGAGCTGATTTATTGTTGTTACAACTAGTCAAAAATCCCAATGCGATTGCTGAGAATAATATCTTTAGTCTCATATTCTTTCTTTTTGGTGCTGTCGGAATCGATAGTATATAATTATAGTGTCTGTTTATATCAAGAACTCTTGTCGATTTCTATACTCAAATTCTATTGTTTTTTCCTTTTTTCACGGCTTGCTGCTAACACGTGGATAAACCCAGTATGTTTTGGATAAACCCAGTTAACTGGGTTTATTTGCACTGTATATTTGGTTTATTTTATTTTTAAGTTGTTATAAATCAGTTGTAGTGTGAGATTGAAAAAATTTTCACTACTGGGTTTATCCAACTTGTTAAAAATAGAAATATATCCGATATTTAATTAAATTCTCGATTGATTTACCTCGTTCTTCGGTTCAAATCCCGTAAATAAAGACAAGAATTGTTTGTACATATCTCTTTTTTTATTTTTGCAAATATACAAACATTTTTCACATTTAACATACTTAATCTAACTTATTTTAAGCAGGTTGTACACAATTAGAATAAGGCTATCTTATCTCAACCTCATTGGGTAACTTCTAACCCTTTTGTCCGGACATTCCCCTAAAAGAGGAAACTTTTCATGTTTTTGCACAACAGTCTCGAATAGAACCTTATCTTTTCTGACACAGTTTATTGAATAGACCCTGAATATACCCATTTTTACATCTAATTAGTACTTCATTTGTACTCGGGAGTACCTTTTTACATCGAAATAGTACTTAATTTGTACTCCGGAGTACCTTTTTACATCGAATTAGTACTTAATTTGTACTCCGGAGTACCTTTTTACATCGAATTAGTACTTATTTTGTACCCGGGAGTACCTTTTTGCATCGAATTAGTACTTAATTTGTACTCCGGAGTACCTTTTTGCATCGAAATAGTACTTAATTTGTACCCGGGAGACCTTCGGAAGTACTCCTGAAGAAAAAACCGGAACGTTACCGCCCCGGTTTTATTAACATGCCGCTCTTTGCAGATGTGGCAATGACTGTTGCTTATATTATCCTACCGGTGCAGGTTCGGCTTTCCGCTTGTTTGGGAAACGCTTTTTCAGTTCCTCGTAAATCGCTTTTGCCCCGGGCACATTTACGGAGGCCGATTGCTGCACACTGCTGTAGTAGTACAGGGCGGCATGATATGCTTCGCTACCTGCTGCCAGTTGGGTGTCGTCTATGGCATTGTTAAGCTGAGTGACTAACGACAGACTCCCGATCAGATTTTTTGAGTCGGCATAGTCGGTTTCGAAATCGGGAATGCTGACATAAGGCGGAACAAATTCGGGATTGGTTTTGGTATATTCCAACGCTTTTTCCACGAAACTACTCGATTTATCTCCCATCTTCAACATGTTTTTCCGATCGTCGGGTGTGAGTGTGATAGCGTAAGGTTTAACCAAAGCGATAGCTTCTTCCAGTTTGGTTTTTATTTGAGCGAGCACCTCTTCGGGGATGCTTTGTAAATGGATATTATTCATGTTAATTTTTGTATTTTGTAAATGATCCCGTCCTTTTTTCAGACTAAGTTAAAATGTTTCCCCGTTCGCTGCTGTCCGAAAAGAAAGATCAAATGCAGGAACGGGGCGACCTGTCCAAGATAAGCGGATGTTTGTAGCTTCCCCTTACGTTTGGGGTAAGGCAAATGAACCAGAGAGAGAGCTCTACAAAAAATAATTGTTGTAAACGATAAACTTGCAGCATACGGGTTAAAGCGTATCTTCATTTAGAAAGTTAAAAAATATTTGACGATTGCAAACCTAATGAAATATGTTAATAATTCAAGCTTATTTTTTGTGTTTAACAACATGAAATGTGAAAAAATGAATGAAGATAGAACGGAGTTTTTCGAAAAATGGGTTTGGCGATTTTTTTAATCGTGGTTTTGTGCGCCAGCGGGGGATAAATAATTTTTGTTTCGGTGCGCTGCACCTTTATTTGAAAATTTGCTTTCGTTTCTACAACTATCAACGGTGCTCTGCACCTTATTCATGGACAGAGTCCCGACATATTTGTAGAACGAATGTGATTAATATTAATTTAAAGGTGCAACGCACCGAAATATAAATTGAATTCGTCTTAACTTTTTACAAACAGTATAATTTCGCACTGGCTGTCTCAATCCGCTAAAGTATATTTTATGTTATTGTAACGCTACTACACACTTCATTTTATCGCAAACAAAATCATTAGTTATTAAATTTCAATATTTTTGGTCGGCATATAAAATCTGATTTTTCATATTAAGTTAAACATTTTATTTTTTCATCTGTTTATATAATATGTTCTATAAAATGTGATAGAATACAAAAAAATAGACAATTCTAACGCGACAGAGTGTCGAACTATTAATAATGTCTAATAGTTATTAATGCTTTGCGATGTAAAATGACTTAAATCCTATTAATTTTCAAAACATATACGGTTAAGTCAAAACTGATTTAGGGTGTTGATATTTTATAAAATAACAAGTTCATCTTCGTATTTCGTTTTAATTAACTATAAATACTATTATTATGCTCATTTTTCAGTTTCTCTGTTCCGTAAAAAAGATTTGAACAATTTCAAAGAGACTATTATACAATTAAAATTATGAAAATTATGAAAAAAGTTATTTTTTATGTTATTGTAGCATTGCTTATAATTCAAACAGGATTTTCGCAGACAGTGGACAACAAGTATGCGATTGGTATCAATTATCTGAAGAACGAATATGTTGGCGATTATGGAAGCGGCATTTTCAACTTTAACAGATTCTATAGTGGAGTTGGGTTATCACTCGGCAGGTATTTGAATCCGTCTTTTGATTTGGGACTCCAGGGCACATTTGGTAATTACGGATATTACTCAGATGTAATTAACCAGTTTTCGGGAAGTAAATTTGATCTGTCATTATATGGACATTATAAGTTCAATAATGGTTACATACTTCCGGAAAACAGTAAATTATCACCTTTTGTGTCGTTGGGATTAGGATTTGCTAATTATAGCTTAAATAATAATGCAACTCCATGGCCTACAATCATTGTAGATAAACCCGATTTTGTAATTCCGTTGGGTCTGGGATTAAAATATCAGATAACTCCCAACTTTGCACTACAGTATCAATATCTATATAATTTTACATCCAGCGATGTACACGACCAAAACCGAAGCGGAGGTGTAACCAATACTGTTTTTGGAACAAGTTCTCATCCTGGCTCATTAAAGGGGAACGATGCATACGGTCAACATCTGTTAGGAATTGTATTTTGGCTTAGTCAACCAAAAGATGAAGATAAGGATGGCATAGCCGACAAATGGGATTTGTGTCCAAGTACTCCGGTAAATGTTGAAGTAGATGAAAATGGTTGTCCTATTGATACAGATAAAGATGGAGTTCCGGACTATCTGGACAAATGTTCAACCGTTGCAGGATTAGCTAAATTCGATGGTTGTCCAGATACTGATGGTGATGGAATTCAGGATAGCGAAGATAAGTGTCCCCAAGTTGCTGGTTTAGCTAAATTCAATGGTTGCCCTGATACTGATGGAGATGGAATTCAGGATAGTGAAGATAAATGTCCAACTGTTGCAGGTGTGGCCAAATTCAACGGATGTCCGGATACCGATGGCGATGGTATTCAGGACAGTAAAGACAAATGTCCCGACACACCAAAGGGAGTAAAAGTTGATGCTAACGGCTGTCCATTCGACACCGATGGCGATGGAGTTGCCGATTATATGGACAAATGTCCTGATGTTGCTGGAATAGCATCAAATAAAGGTTGCCCTGAAGTTAAGGCTGAGACAAAAAAAGTTTTTGCTCAGGCATTAACCGGCATACAGTTTGAATCGGGAAAAGATGTCATTAAAAAATCATCGAATGCAATTTTAGATAAAGTAGTTTCAGTAATGAAAGCAAATCCTTCTTACAATCTCGATATTAACGGACATACAGACAATCAAGGAGACGATAAAGTGAACCAGACATTGTCCGACAAAAGATCGGAAGCAGTAAAAGCATATTTGGTAAACAAGGGAGTTTCGGCAGAAAGACTTACTGCAAAAGGATTTGGAGAAACGACTCCTATTGCTGACAATTCGACAGCCGCAGGACGTGCAAAAAACAGAAGGGTGGAATTTAAAGTTACATTCTAAACATATTTTGATACGAAAGTTCACTTTTGTTGATTATTGCCTGCAAGAAAAAATAGGCGACAGAAATAAAAGCGAAATCTCCGAAAAAAAAACTCCAACCAAATAATTTGGCTGGAGTTTTTCTCATATATCTCGAATAATTGTTATTCTTTGTTGTATCCCTGCTCGTGTACACTGCTTACCGAACGTCCCGAAGGATCGTTGAGGTTTTTGAAAGCAACATCCCATTCCAACGCAATCGGCGTGCTACATGCTACAGAAGGAACTGAAGGAACACATTTTGCAGCTTCATCCGAAGGGAAATAGTCAGCAAAAATAGTGCGGTAGTAATACTCTTCCTTGTTCATTGGCGGATTGATAGGGAATGTTTCGTTCACCTTCGCCATTTGTTCGTCGGTTACCATGCTGCTTGTCAACTCTTTCAAGGTGTCAATCCAGTTGTAACCCACACCGTCGGAGAATTGCTCTTTCTGACGCCATGCCACGCTTTCCGGTAAATAGTCTTCGAATGCTTTACGCAGAATCCATTTTTCCATTTTTCCATTTCTACCACACATTTTGTCGGC
>QKGU01000298.1 GCA_003250325.1 Paludibacter sp. | reverse complement strand
GTTACATAACAGGTTCCGGGTAGAAGCGCAAGAAGCTTTGTAATGTCCAGCGGATTTCCGTTTAATGGAATTGTTCTTCCATTTGGTGATGTGGACGATTTCATGCCTTCCAAAGTTGTAGGAGCCATTTGTCCGCCGGTCATACCGTAAATTCCATTATTTATGAAAATGATTGTAATGTTTTCACCACGATTGGCAGCGTGAATTGTTTCTGCAGTACCAATAGCTGCTAAGTCACCATCTCCCTGATAAGTAAATACCAAACGATCGGGTAATAATCTGCTGGTGGCAGTGGCAAGTGCAGGAGCTCGACCGTGAGCTGCTTGTTGCCAATCGATGTCCAGATATTTGTACGCAAAAACCGCACAACCTACCGGAGCGATTCCGATAGTTTTTTCCTGAACATCCATATCTTCTATCACTTCGGCAATGAGTTTGTGAACTACACCATGACTACAACCAGGGCAATAATGCATTGGAACGTCATTCATAACCTTGGTTTTTGCGTAAACAAGGTTAGCCGGATTTATTATATCAATAGTTGTCATAATATTTTTAATTCAAAATTAATAATGCATAATTGTTTTGTTCATAATCCATTCATTTTTAATTATGAATTATGAATTTTCAATTATTTTATGATCTTAGTTTTCAATGCATCCAATACTTCGTCGGGAGATGGAACAATACCACCTAAACGACCGAAATGTTCTACCGGAACACGTCCGCATGATGCCAATTTTACATCTTCTACCATTTGTCCTGCGTTCATTTCCACCGTAAGCATTCCTTTTGTTTGGTGTGAATAATGGCAGATTTCATCCACTGGAAATGGATAAAGAGTAATTGGACGAAGTAGTCCAACTTTTATTCCATGTTTGCGGGCTTCTTCAACGGCTTTTTGACAAACACGCGCCATAGTTCCGAATGCAACGATCAGATAGTCGGCATCGTCGCACATGAATTTCTCGCATCTGACTTCTGCTTTCTCTATTTCGCGGTAACGACTTTGCAAGCGCAAATTTATTTCTTCCATTTCCTCCGCTAATAATGCCAACGAAGTGGTTACGTTTGGTTTTCTGCTGGCAGGTTTGCCAAGAGTAGCCCATGGACATTTTTCACGAATTTCGTCTTCAGTCATTCGTGGTTGGTAAGGTGGAAGAACCACTTTTTCCATCATTTGTCCAATAATACCATCCGCCAAAACCATTGCCGGAGTGCGGTATTTAAAGGCTAAGTCGAAAGCCAAAACGGTATAATCAGCCATTTCCTGAACAGATGCCGGCGCTAAAGTGATCATTTTATAATCGCCATGTCCACCACCTTTTACTGTTTGAAAATAATCGGCCTGACTTGGTTGAATAGTTCCCAATCCGGGTCCGCCACGCATTACATTTACAATAACGCAGGGAAGTTCAGCTCCGGCAAGATAGGAAATCCCTTCCTGCATCAAACTAACTCCCGGACTCGACGAACTGGTCATCGATTTTTTACCGCAACTGGCGGCTCCATATACCATATTAATGGATGATGTTTCACTTTCAGCCTGCAGAACAACCATGCCTGTTGTGTTCCAGGGTTCGAGTTCCATTAGGGTTTCCATTATTTCGGACTGTGGGGTGATTGGGTAACCGAAATATCCATCGCAACCGCAACGTACCGCTGCGTGCGCTATGGCTTCGTTCCCTTTCATTAGTCTTACTTCTTCCATATCATGTGTTTTTGAATCGTTCATTTTTTTTTCGTTTCTTTTTCTTTTAATAAAAAGTTTAATCTAATTAAACTCTTACTTTATAAACCGTTATGCAAGCGTCAGGACAAACATACGCACAAGCTGCACACCCCACACAATCGTCGGGATTCACCATAGTACTGTAATTATATCCTTTGGAATTTGCTTCTTTGTTTAACGATAAAACTTGGGAAGGACAAGCCACTACGCATAAATTGCAACCTTTACAACGTTCGACGTTGACAACTACTGCTCCTTTTATTTTTGCCATTTTATTGTTTTTTATAGACAGACAAATGTAACTAAAATTGATAGAATCGGTTCTGATTTTTATATTTTTTAAAAGTTCAACCTGTCTGGTTTTAAATTCAAATTAGATTTTTGTTTTTAGTATCTGTTTTTGTGTTTTTTATGTCGATAAGTTTAAATTTTCATTTGCAAAGAAACAATATCGCTGCTTTATACTAAAATATGGGGGATATTACCTGATTAAAAGGGATTAAAACAGAATATTTGGGGCTAATTTTAGAATAAAGGGACGAAAATTGTCCGATAATACTGATTATAATGTTAAAATATTTAGTCTTTTTGTTGTTTTTTGAAAGGATGTTTGCTAATGTATGAGTTGTAAAATCTCTTGTTGCCGGTTACTTCTTCACCAATCCAATCCGGTTTTTTTATTTTTGTACCCTCGCTTTCAATCTCCAATTCTGCAAAAACCAACCCTTCATTTTCTCCATGAAACTCATCTACCTCGAAAGTTTGGTTTTCGTAGATCACTTCGTAACGTGTTTTGTCAATAAGTCCCGGACGGCATAGTAACATAAGCTCTTTTGCTTCATTTACAGGGATTTCCTTTTCCCATTCGTATCTGCTCATGCCGGTTTCGTTGGTTTTTCCTTTAATGGTCCTTTTATCCGAATACGCACATTTTGTTCGGCTCCTGAGTTGATATATCCCTGAGTAATTCTGACGCTTTTTGAAGCAAGGTGTTTGAATTCGCCTTTTACTAAAAATTTTCGTTCAATTTCTTGTGGCATATTATGTTGAATGTATGAAATTTATAATTTGAAAAACTATTTAGCTCTTATCGATTACAGATGCTTTTGTACGGACAATATTGGCAAACCTTGTGATTCTCTGTCTGAACAAATGGAGTCTCAGGATCGAAAATTTCTTCTAAACAAAATGTCAGCAGATTTCTGAATTCGTCTTTGTAGTCGGAGTAACTAACCACTTTTTCCCTTTTTTCTTTATTCGTCAGTTCTGTATCAAAATCATCTTTAAATACGTCCCGTAAATAATAAATTCCCGGGGTTGTATTGTTCGTAATATTTCTTTCTTCGTATAATTCGCAGTACAGAAAAGTCTGCAAAACGAATTTTGGTCTGTTTTCCTTGTTGTGTTCAAAGACCTCCTCTAAGTTCTTAAAATCTAGTTTTCCCGTTCCGGTTTTATAATCGATAATTCGTAATTTGCCTTCTTTTTCATCAATCCGGTCGATAAATCCTTTCAAATTTACGTTCGTTTTCCCTTCGTTGATTGGAAGTTGAATAGTATAACGCTCTTCGGAACCAATATATCGAAAAGGAGCATGATTTTTATCTATTTTCAGAACCTGAAGAATGTATTTTCTCAATACGCTGGCGATAAGCAAATTATTTCCTTCGAGCTGAACAATGGTGTCGTTTTTCTTTTTGAAATATTCCTTACTAAAAGCTTTTGCTATTTCGGTATCAATAAGCAAACTGTTCTTTATCAATGACTCAAGATTATCTTGTTGAATCATTTTTCCTTTGTAAGGCAAATATAGATTTTCCATTACTTTATGGAAAATGGTACCAAACATGTTCGACTCTACTGTTTCCAACACTTCCTCCGCTTGTTCCACAGCTTCCACCTTGGTGAGGTAAAACTGAAGCGGACAATCGATATAAGTGTTTATCGAACTTGCCGAAAGTGAAATGCTTCGATCGCCAATTGTTGTAAAACGGCCTAATTTTTCCATAACAGCAGGTGTTTTTTCTATCTGAATGGATTGTCCGTTTTTAAATCCGATATCGAACGAAACGATTTTCTTCTTTGCAATTATTCCGTAATGGTAATAAAGCTGATGCATAAAACGGCTCACTTCTCCTGTTTGTATTCCTTCGGTTCGCGAGTCGTAAAGGAAAAACACACGCTTTGCATGGTGGATCAACCTGTAAAAATTGTAGGCAGTAATAGCGTCTTGATGTTCAGTTGTGGGCAAATCAAAGCCTTTTCTCAAATTGTATGGAATAAAACTGTTCGAAGTAGCCTTTTGCGGGAAAATACCTTCGTTGAAACTGGTGATAATCAGATTTTCAAAATCAATTCCGCGGGTTTCCAGCACTCCCATAATTTGCAGTCCGTCGAGCGGTTCGCCAACAAACGGAATGGTGATACCTGCCGTAATTTGACGAATAAGCCGCATAAGCGTATCGAGACTAATATCGGTATTTTGAGCCTTCGACTCCACAATGTCCGACATGCGGTTGATCGTCGCAAAGTATTGATAAATGAAATCGCATTCCAAGCGGTAATCGTGCGTTTCGTCGGTTGCTTGCTGCCAGCCACTTTGCAAACTTTTTAAAATTCCGAGGAGATATTTTAGAAATGAGTTTGTGTCGGTTTGTTGAGTGAAAATTGCGGATAATAAATCATTCTTATTCAATTCGGCAGCTTCGATGTAAATCCAGTTATTCTCGGCCATTTCTCGGCTTATCCGCTTTACTTCCGTTTCGCAGAGCAGCGCAATGTATTGATGATTGAGAATGTTTGAAACGGTTTGATGATAAAACGAAACTTTCTCTCCGGAAATTCTTATTCTGCGTTGTAATTCGAAAATATGTTCAATTAAACCCGATACCGGAGTGGATTTTAATGGAAATCCCATTGTGACATTGATTTTTCCAATTTGCGACGGAATAGAGTGCAACAAAGGAACGAGCAATCCTTCATCAGGGAGCACAACGGCTGTATTAATCCAGCTGGGCGCAGAAGTTGCGTTATTTGTTTCGTCGGGAAATAACTGACCGAGAATGGAATGAACCTGCTTTGCTTGTCCAACTGCCGATGGCACTGCGATTAATTCTATTTCTTTGTTGGATAACGATTCGATAATTGACGGAATTTCGTATTTTGAATGGAAAATATGAACATTTTCAGCATAAAATAAAGAAGCCTGATTGTCGCTGTCGCGTAATTCAGGTGCTTCATAATCCCAATAAAAATCGGCTTGATGTCGGTGTTGCAACTCTATCATTAAAGTCCGCTCGCACGGATTCAAGGCATTAAATCCAATAAATACGAACTGCTTTCCGGCGTATTCTTCAATATCTTCTTTTGCTTTCAGTCGTTCGGCAATGTCTCTGCAAATCATGCCGTCGGTTGCCGTATTTTCCGCCATTAGCTCCGAACAAAATTGTTCGTAAACAGGATAAAGAATCCTCCATGTGGCAATAAAATCTTCCTGCGTTTTACCTTCGGTAACCGGAACAAAGTTTTCCCAAAACTGCCGGATAGCTTCAATCTGTTTTTCTGTGAAAACATTGAAAAGGCGCTCGATTTCTTTCAACTCGGTTACGTTGGTAAACAACTGTTGTGCGTCGACAAGATATTTGTCAACCTCGTCAAAATCGGACAGTAGCATTTCTCCCCAGTAAACAAATGTATCGAAAGTTTCAACGCTGCCACTCAGTTCTTTATAAATCCGGTAAAGTTTGAACAGATTTCCCAAACGATCGGCAGCTTGCCATTTCGATGCTAGAGCAAAACAATCGTTTATCGTCAGAATTTCGGGTGAAAATAATGGCTTTTGAGCTATTTCCGACAAATATCGTTGAAAGAAAAGTCCGGCTCTACGGTTGGGAAAAACAAAAGTAAAGTTGCTGATGGATTCCTTTTTTTCGTTATAATAAATGTTTGCTATGCGGTATAAAAAGGAATTCATAAAATTTGGATTTACGGTTCACAAATTTAGCATTTACAATTGAATTGAACAAAAATGTGAAGGAACAAAAATAGAAGAAGAACAATCAGTCTGATTTTTAGACTAAATACTTTCAAAAAATTGTGTGTTTTTTATTTCAACATTTTTTCCGTTATTTGCGTTAAATCTTTATTTGAAAAAATGTAAATGGCTATGGAGTTAAATAATCGACCCGTATTTTTTCCTTCGCAAAAGGATTTCCGATCGTGGCTCGAAGAAAATTACCAAAACTCAGCAGAAGTGTTGGTAGGCTATTATAAACTCAAAACCGGAAAACCGAGTATGACGTGGAGCGAATCGGTAGATCAGGCAATTTGCTTTGGTTGGATTGATGGAATTAGAAGATCAATTGATGAAGAAAGCTATTGTATTCGTTTTACCCCGCGGAGACCAACAAGTATTTGGAGTGCCGTGAACATCAAAAAAGTAGAGGAATTAACTAAAAAAGGATTGATGTTGCCTGCCGGATTGGCCGCATTTAATTTAAAAAAAGATGAAAAATCAGCTATTTATTCGTACGAAAATTCCGAACTGGCTTTGACGGATGACTTTGAAAAACACTTTAAGGCAAATGAAAAAGCGTGGAACTTTTTTCAAACGCTTTCTGCTTCTGTTCGAAAAATATCGATACGCTGGGTGATGAGTGCAAAACAGGAAATTACCAGACAAAAAAGGCTGAATGAACTGATAAACGACAGCGAATCAGGAAGAAAAATAAAAGGATTAAACTATTAATGAAAATGATATGGAACTAAACATTAAAAATATCGACGATTACATAAAAAGTTTTCCTGAAGAGGTGCAGCAGTTGTTGGTTCAGGTGAGAGAGACTATAAAGAAAGCGGCTCCGAATGCAACTGAAGATATAAAATACGGTATGCCAACTTTTGTTTTGAACGGAAATCTGGTGCATTTCGCTGCTTTTAAAAGTCACATTGGTTTTTATCCCGTACCCACCGGAATCGAAGCTTTTAAAACGGAGCTCTCGGTATATAAAACAGGCAAAGGTTCGGTGCAATTTCCTATATATGAACCAATACCGCTTAAACTAATTGAAAAAATAGTGGCTTTCAGAGTGAGTGAAAATGAAGCAAAAGCCACCAAAAAGAAATCGACTCAAAAAAAATGACATTAAACGAAATTTCTGCTTTACGTCTTGTTAATCAGCAGATAGCCAATCCTGAATTTACTTCGCCCAAAGAACTAGTAAGTTGGTTGGGAGCAATGCAAGCGCAGGATTTCTTGATGTCCGAAATGGCAGTGGGATTGCGTTTGGCAAATGGAACTCGCAAAATGGTAGAGGATGCTTTTAATAAAGGCGAAATATTAAGAACGCACGTCATGCGTCCTACATGGCATTTTGTTCCCGGTGAAGATATTTACTGGATGCTTGATCTTACGGCCGGACGAATAAAATCAGGTTTGAAATCACGTCATCGTCAGCTTGAGATTACCCAACCGCTGTTGCATAAAGCTCTGGGTATTTTCGAAAAAATGCTTTTTGATAATCTGTTTCTGACGCGAGAAGAACTAGCAGTAGAACTCCATAAAGAGAAAATAAATACTTCGGAAAATCGTCTGTCGCACTTATTATTTTCGGCGGAACTGGAAAGTTTGATTTGTAGTGGCCCGTTAAGCGGAAAGAAACAGACATACAGTTTGTTGCAAAACCGGATTTCGAAAAAGAAATTGTTGACAAAGGAAGAATCGTTGGCGGAACTGGCTCTTCGATATTTTTCGAGTCATGGACCTGCTACGGTCAAAGATTTTGCTTGGTGGTCGGGTTTATTGGTAAAAGAAGCAAACGACGGATTGCAGGCTGTAAAGGCAAATTTCGTATCTGAAGTTGTTAATTATGAGCCGTGTTGGTTCTTGCCAAATCTTTCCAATCATTTATCTTCACCTGACGATTTTTATTTATTGCCGGCTTACGATGAGTTTTTGATTAGTTATAAAAATCGTTCTGCTTCCATTCTTGAAGTGGACTTTAAAAAAGCTATCTCGGAAAATGGAATTTTCCGATCCATTCTGGTTATTGATGGTCACGTTTGTGGACTCTGGAAGCCTTTATTGAAAAAAGACACCGTTTATATTACTTTAGAACCATTTGATAATAGTCTGCGAATAAATGAGAGTCAGCTTGATATTTTCAAAAAGCGACTCGAAACATTTTATTCGAAAAAAGTGGAAATTACACGTTAATCATTTCCTTAACTACACATTTTTTATTCTGATTTTAGCAAAAGTGTCTGAGTAATTATCGTTGATAAATCAATTAATAAGGTTTATCCAATTTAATGTACCGATATTAAATATGATCGATCACTGATTTTAGTTTTTGTTGGATTTCGCCCGCGAATTCAATTAATTTTGAATTCTCGATGCTAGACATGGAAGCCATCGGATTTACAATCGCAACCTCAATTTTTCCGGGTTTCAGTTCCTGAAGAACTACATTACATGGCAGCATAACCCCGATTTTATCTTCCATTTGAAGCGCTTTGTAAGAAAAAGCCGGATTGCAGGCTCCCTGAATCTTGTACTTTCTGAAATCGACGTTCAGTTTTTCCTGAAATTTTTCCTGTAAATTGATTTCGGAAATTATCCCGAATCCTTCATTTTTTAATTCCTGAGTGACCTTTTGTTCTGCGTTTTCGAAAGTTCCTGATAGAGTTTTACTCATGTAGTAGTTCATAGACTTAATAATTTATGTGTATTTAAAAATAGAATTGATGTTTAATTATCAGATTGATAATAAACTAAGTGGAATTTAATTTATAACAAATATAAAATAGTTTTGTTCTCAGTTCTTTGTAAGAGTGGATTGTGTGTTGGAAATATTATTTTTTTCTATGTTATTTGTCTTGCTTTTTAATAGGGACAATAAATAACGGGATCGTTGATTTTTCAAGCACTTTTTCGGTAGCACTGCCCAATAAGATACTTTCCAGCCATTTTCGACTGTGAGAGCCCATTACAATAAGATCAACTTTGTAAAGAGAGGCTGTTTCAAGAATTTTATCAGGAATTTCACCTTCGACCACTAAAGTGCCAATGGCTTCATCGCCCAAATAATGTTTTGTTTTTTGAAGAAAATGTTCGGTTGATTTCTTTAGATCTTCATGGATGTCTACACTTAAATTTTTCATAAACATGTAGGAATTATAATAAATAGGAGACTCGTAAACGACATGCAGAAGAATCACTTTTGCATTCATGGTTTTAGCTAAAGAGTAACCTATTTCAGCAACTTTTTGAGCGGACTCATCGTAATCGAGCGCGATGAGGATTTTGTTGAAGTTTAAAGTTTCCATAATATTAAGTTGGTTTTAAGTTAATCCGAAAATGCTTCGACAGTCTTTATCATTTGTTAGTTAAAACATATTGAAGCAATAAAAGGTTGGAAATTTAATTAGTTTTTACATTCAGACTACTTTAATCTCAATTCAAATTTTACCAACAAATCAACATAAAAAAAGTGGAGTTTTTATTTTTTTAGAAGTATGATTGATTATGTTAAGAATGAAAATAAAGAGATATATTTGCAAATGTTTTTTTTGTGAAAAATAAATGAAATGGAAAAATTGTCAAACGAAAAATTACCTCAATATGAAATCTTCTAAATCTGCTCTTGCTGTTCAAACTTTTGCCGGAGGTCACAACTGTTCGCAATCTGTGTTTAGTGTTTTTGCACCGGATTTCGGAATCTCAAGAGATCTCAGTTTGCGTTTGACTGGTCCGTTGGGTGCAGGAATTGCCCGTAGACAGGAAACTTGTGGAGCTGTTACAGGTGCTATTATGGCTCTCGGACTCAAATACGGAAAAGGGGAGAATGGAACGGATGAGGATAAAAAACGTGCCTTTGAAATAGCTAATCGGTTTATTGCTGAGTTTGAAGCGGAATTCTGGAGCATTTCCTGTTTGAAATTACTCGACGGAAACCTGATGGATACAGAGGAAGGTGCGGCTGCCATTGCGGCAGAAGATATGTTTAAAACTCGCTGTGCCAATTATGTGAAATTTGCAGTGGAAAAAGCAGAAGAATTGTTAGAATTCTGAGATTTCGTAAAAAATTAGCATTCAGATAAAAATAAAAAACTACAAGAAATTAGTTCTTGTAGTTTTTTTATGCGTTTTTTCTTGTTGAAAATTTTACATTCCCATTTGTTTTTCTACTTCCGCCCAGTTGACCACACTCCAAAATGCTTTGACATAAGCAGCCCGTTTGTTTTGATATTTCAAATAATAAGCATGTTCCCAAACATCAAGAGCGAGTACCGGCGTACCTTTCACTTTTGAGTCTGGCATAAACGGATTATCCTGATTGGCGGTGGAGTAAATAGTGAGTTTACCGGATGGTTCCTTTACCAACCATGCCCAACCCGAACCGAATCGAGTCATGGCTGCATTTTCGAAAGCGGTTTTGAAAGCGTCCACACTTCCGAAGCTGGCTGTCAACGCTTTTTCGAGTTTTGCCGACATTTTTGTCGAACCTGCCGGAGCCATCATGGTCCAGAAAAGACTATGGTTGTAATAACCACCACCGTTGTTTCGAACTGCGGTTTGAATGTCAGTCGGCAGTTCGTTCAGGTTTTTGAAAAGTTCCGTTACGTCTTTTTTGTATAATTCAGGATATTTCTCAAGTGCTTTATTCAGGTTGTTCGTGTAGGCGGCATGATGAAAATTGAAATGAATATACATGGTTGTGCTATCGATATAAGGTTCAAGAGCCTTATAATCATACGGTAACGGAGTCTGTTTAAATTGTCCGTAACTTATCAGTGAAAAACAAATGGAAAGTAATAATAATAAATTCAATCGTTTCATATTATATGGTTTAATGTGAATAATTACTTTTTATAACAAGTTTTCCGGTTGATTGTTTCCTCAAGTTGTGGCGAAGAAGGTATGTAAAAAAACATTTTTAAGAAAAATGGCTCCAAATTCATATTTTTTTAGATCTGAATTGTACTATTCCGCTAAATAAATCGTTATTGAAATTGTGGAAATAAATTCTTTGAAATGAACAATATTTCGATTTTGGAAGGTCGCAAATAATCAGTATATTTGTGGGTTAAAAAAATAATTAGGAATATCAAATTTTTCGGATGATCGATTATATAATAGGCGAAATTAAAGAACTTACACCGGCGTATGTAGTAATAGAAACGACAGGCGTCGGTTATTTTATCAATATAACATTACCCACTTACTCGTCGTTGAGCGAACGTTCTATAACAAAACTGTATGTTTACGAATCGATACGGGAAGATGCACATGTTTTGTACGGTTTTCGTTCACAAAGCGAACGGCATTTATTTTTGTTGCTGATCTCAGTTTCGGGCGTGGGAGCAAATACGGCGCGTATGATAATGTCGTCGTACTCCGCACAGGAAATTCAGGAGATGATAGCGTCGGGCAATGTGGTGGCATTGAATGCGATAAAAGGTATTGGAACGAAAACGGCGCAACGTATAATTGTCGATCTGAAAGATAAAATACTGAAAGGAACGGGTGGTGTTGCTGCTACACTTCCTCTCACCGGTATTGATAATGAGAAAAAAGAAGAGGCAATTTCTGCATTGGTAATGCTTGGTTTTGCTTCGGCAGCCTCTCAAAAAACAGTGGAAAAAATATTAAAAGAACAACCTGACCTTAGAGTGGAACAATTAATTAAACTGGCACTGAAAATGATGTAAAATGATTTAGAATGAGCAGATTATTGCGTTTTTGAAGTAATCCTAAATGATTTTTATTTTCAGTTTTTGCAGTACATTTCATATTTATGACTTTTTCAAACAAAACCCTACCTATCATATTTCTCTGTAGCGTTGTACTCAGTGCTATTTTACCTTTTTCCATGGCTTCGGAGTTTGCCCCACCGGCATCTCAGGCTCCACTGGTCAGTGCAAACAGTTCATCCGACACATCGAAACAAGCTGTTCCAGAATTTCCCATCAAGAAATTTACACAGGATAATTACGAAGAGTTGAGTACTAAATATCCAATGGATGCCCCTCAGCCGGATAATGTGAAATCGGTAGTGGAATATGATACAGAAACCGGAAATTACATATTGCGAACTTATGTGGGGGATATGGAAGTGTCTACTCCGTTTTTGATGACGGAACAGGAGTATCGCCAGTATTCAGCAAAAAGTGACCTCCAAAAATATTGGAACGAGAAAAATTCCAAAGCAGCAGCAAATAACGAAGATAAATTTTCGATTTCGGATATGAAATTCAATATCGGTCCTGCCGATAAAATTTTTGGTCCCGGTGGAGTACAAATTAAAACTTCGGGTTCGGCTGAGTTGGTATTCGGGTATAAAAGTAATACAATTGATAACCCGGCACTTACCGAACGTATGCGCAGAACTGGTAACTTTGAGTTTGACGAGAAAATTCAACTTAATGTAACCGGAAATGTGGGTGATAAGGTCAGCCTTGGATTAAACTATAATACTGAATCGAGCTTCGATTTTGACCAGAAAATGGTGAAGCTGGCTTACAAAGGGAAAGAAGATGACATAATCAAAAATATCGAAGCCGGTAATGTGAGCATGCCGCTCAACAGTTCATTGATTTCAGGAAGCACCGCGCTTTTTGGTGTTAAAACAGATTTGCAGTTTGGAAAACTAAGTGTATCGGCTATCGCCACACAACAGAATTCAGAAACACAAACCGTAAGTTCGAAAGGTGGAGCTCAAACCACTAAATATGAAGTAAATATTGATGAGTATGATGCGAATCGTCACTTCTTTTTAAGCCACTATTTCAGGGATAATTATGAAAGTGCGATGAGTAAATTGCCATACATTTCATCCGGAATTACCATCAACAGAGTGGAAGTGTGGATTACAAATAAACGCGGAAATTACGATCAGGCTCGTAATATCGTTGCGTTTATGGATTTGGGTGAAACTGACAAAAGAGATAACCCACATTGGGGCGTAACTTCTGCCAATACGTTGCCGACGAACAAAGCAAATACTCTTTACGATGAAATAACCGGTATTGATGGTGTTAGAGATGTTCAGCAAACAAATTCACTTCTATCTGTTTATTCTGCTCAGGATATCAACGGAGGTGAAGATTATGAAAAAATTGAAAGTGCCCGCCGTCTCGATCCTTCAGAATATACGTTGAATAAAGAACTCGGAATCATTTCATTGCGGAATATGTTGAATCCGGATGAAGTACTGGGTGTAGCTTTCGAATATACATATGCCGGACAAACTTATCAGGTGGGTGAATTTTCGACAGATGCGATAACTGCTCCAAACGCCTTGATTGTAAAATTATTGAAAGGAACAGCACAGTCACCGCAACTCAAATCATGGGATTTGATGATGAAAAACGTGTATAGTTTGGGAGCGATGCAAATTCAACCAGATAATTTTAAATTTGATATTGTATATCGAAATGATTCTATCGGGACTGACTTGCAATATATCACAGAAGGAAATATAAAGAATAAGATATTGCTTCGTGTGATGAATCTCGACCGTTTGGATACAAAAAACAACCTGAATCCGGATGGGAAATTTGACTTTGTAGAGGGTTACACCGCTTTGTCATCTACAGGACGCATTATATTTCCTGTATTGGAGCCTTTCGGTTCTCATTTGAAAGAAATGATTGGGAATGACTCAAAGTTAATAGATAAATATGTTTTTCAGGAATTGTATGATTCTACTCTTGTGGTGGCGCAGGAATACAGCGAGAAAAATAAGTTTAAATTGGTTGGAGAATATAAAGCTTCGTCGGGTTCCGAAATTCGTTTAAACGCGATGAACGTTCCCCGAGGATCGGTAACTGTAACGGCTGGTGGAAGTACTTTGCGCGAAAATGTTGATTATACGGTGGACTACACAATGGGAACTGTTACCATTTTGAACCAATCCATACTCGAGTCGGGTACTAATATCGATGTGAAACTGGAAAATCAGTCAACATTCAGTTTACAGCGAAAATCGTTGCTCGGAACTCATCTCGAATATCAGTTTAGCAAAGATTTTAGTCTTGGTGGTACAATTATGCATTTGTCCGAAATGCCACTGACAACGAAAGTAAATACCGGAAGTGAACCTATTTCGAATACTATTTGGGGATTGAATACTTCATGGCGTACGGAATCACAATTGCTGACCAACTTTTTAGATAAATTACCGTTTGTAAATGCAACAAAACCTTCGACTATTGCTCTGAATGCAGAATACGCACAATTAATTCCGGGACACTCAAAAGTTATTTCGGCTGCAGGACTGGCTTATATTGATGATTTTGAGTCGACCAAGACAACAATTGATATTCACTATCCAACCAACTGGTATCTTGCCAGTACGCCTTACAATTCCAAAAACGATGCTTTGTTCCCCGAAGCAGCATATAGTAATGATATAGAATACGGTAAAAACCGCGCTTTATTATCGTGGTATTATGTAGATCCTATTTTCAATCAGGTTGGAAACACAACACCGGAAAATATCCGGAATGATAAAGACGCCAGATCAAACCATTTGACCCGTACTGTACTTGAACAGGAAATTTTCCCTAAGAGAGAAACAAAAGTAGGACAGACCAATCGTCTTACCATTCTGAACCTTTCATATTATCCTACCGAACGTGGTCCTTATAACCTTGATGTGGACAGGATGAATCTGGATGGAACCCTGAAAGATCCTGCAAAACGCTGGGGTGGTATCATGCGTCGGTTGGATGTTACCGATTTTGAAACAGCCAATATTGAGTATATAGAATTTTGGATGTTAGACCCGTTTGTAAATGACAAAACCGACACGGATAAAGGAGGTGAATTATACTTTAATCTGGGAGACATTAGTGAGGATATTTTAAAAGACGGTAAAAAATCGTTCGAAAACGGATTGCCA
>QKGU01000048.1 GCA_003250325.1 Paludibacter sp. | reverse complement strand
CCAATTAATCAAATTCCTGTATGAGCACCTATGTTAAAAACACTATCAATACATATTTATATGTAAATCAGACAATTACAAGAACAAACCGATTGAGATAAAGTGTATATATCGACACCAAGGTGCTCATACAGGAATGTTAGGTGCAATCCAAAAAAAAAGAAAACGACGAATTTGCAACTAAGTAATTTTGCTCATTTAGACAAAAAATAAAAAAGACAACGGACAAAATACTACTTTTGCAAAAGACATATGTCAACATACGGCATTAAAAGAAAAAACATGAATAAAAAAGACTTATCAGAAGCCGACATAAAAGAGAAGTTTATCACTCCTGCCGTGACAAAGGCTGGTTGGGACGAACAAACTCAATTAGGTCGTGAAATCTATTTTACAGACGGACGTATTTATGTGAAAGGAAAGATTACAGCAAGAGGAAAACGGAAATTTGCAGATTACATTCTGTTTTACAAACCGAACGTTCCGATTGCAATTATAGAAGCAAAAGACAACAATCACACTGTAAAAGCAGGAATACAACAAGCGTTGGGATATTCAAACACGTTGGATATTCCTTTTGTATTCAGCAGTAACGGAGACGGATTTTATTTCCACGACAAAACCGTTATAGACGGAAAAATTGAAACAGAACTATCAAATGACGAATTCCCAAGTCCAGAAGAACTTTGGGAGAAGTACAAAAAATATAAAGGCATTGAATCAAAAGAAGTAGAAAACATTGTTTCAACTGACTACTTTTTAGATGGATCTGGACGTTCCCCCCGATATTACCAACAAATCGCCATTAATAGAACCATTGAAGCCGTTGCAAAAAAGCAAGACAGAATTCTGTTGGTAATGGCAACAGGAACAGGTAAAACCTACACAGCATTTCAAATCATTTACAGACTTTGGAAAAGCGGAGCGAAAAAACGTATTTTGTTTTTAGCCGACAGAACTTCACTAATTGACCAGACTGCGAGAGGTGACTTCAAGCATTTCAAAGATGCAATGACAATAATCAAAAACAAAAACATTGACACTGCTTATAACGTATATTTAGCTTTGTATCAAGGTTTGTCAGACAGCAAATCAGATGATGCTTACAAACAATTCAGTCCAACCTTTTTCGATTTAGTTGTAGTTGATGAGTGCCACAGAGGAAGTGCAAAAGAAGATAGCAAGTGGCGTGAGATTTTGGACTATTTCAAAACTGCTACCCATTTCGGGATGACAGCCACTCCAAAGGAAACGACAGAAGTCTCAAATATACACTATTTCGGAGAACCAGTTTACACTTATTCGCTAAGACAAGGTATTGATGATGGTTTTCTTGCGCCTTACAAAGTTATTAAAGTCACACTTGACATTGATGCTGAAGGCTGGAGACCTACGAAAGGTTTTTTAGACAAAAACGGAAACCCAGTTGAAGACAGAATCTATAACAGAACTGACTTTGACAAAAACATAGTTGTTGATGAACGCAGAGAAATAGTCGCAAGTAAAATAACCGAGTTCCTAAAAGGGAATGACCGCTTCGCGAAAACAATTGTTTTTTGCATTGACATTGAACATGCCGAAGGCATGAGAACAGCATTGGCTAACGCCAATGCCGATTTGGTTGTTCAGAATAACAAGTACATAATGCAAATTACGGGTGACAACGAAGAAGGGAAAAGAGAGTTGGATAGTTTTATTAATCCAAGTGAACGTTATCCGGTTATTGCCACTACTTCAAAGCTAATGACTACCGGTGTTGACGCTCAAACCTGCAAACTGATAGTTTTAGATAGTAATATAGGTTCACCAACAGAGTTTAAACAAATCATTGGTAGAGGAACAAGAATCAATGAAGAATACGGAAAAACGTATTTTACAATCATGGATTTCAGAAACGTAACGAATTTGTTTGCTGATCCTAACTTTGATGGCGACCCTGTAATGATAAAAGACATTACGGAAGATGATGATATTTCGGGTACTGACGATGAAGTTACAGACGAAGAAATTATTGATGTAGTGGATGGTGAAATTGTAGATTTTCCAACACCAGAATATCCAACCATTACAGGTGGTGGACTGATAGCAGCAGAACCAAACCCGAATGAGAAAATTCGAGTTGACGGAGTTGCAGTGAAAATTGTAAATGAAAGAATACAGTATTTAGGTGCTGATGGACGGATAATAACCGAAAGTTTAAAAGACTACACAAAAAAAAGTGTAATCCAACAATACACAACAATTGAAACCTTTCTGAACTCATGGAATAAAGCCGACAAGAAAAAAGCGATTGTAGAAGCATTGGAACAACAAGGAATCTTCTTTGAAGCATTGAAAGAAGAAATCGGAAAAGATTTTGATCCTTTTGATTTGATTTGCCATGTGGCTTTTGATGCCAAACCATTGACCAGAAAGGAAAGAGTAAATAACGTCAAGAAAAGAAACTACTTTACCAAATACGGTGAGAAAGCACAATCTGTAATCAACAGTTTGCTCGACAAATACGCTGATGATGACTTGCTAACCATTGAAAGTTTAGAAGTTCTTAAACTTGACCCATTAAACAAACTAGGTTCTCCACTCGAAATAATTAATGCTTTTGGTGGCAAACAGAATTACATACAAGCATTAAAAGAATTGGAAAACGAACTTTATAAAGTAGCATAAGAAATGGCAAATGTAGGAGCTGTAATAAGCAATATCAGAAATATCATGCGACAAGACAGAGGAATCTCTGGCGATGCTCAACGATTAGAGCAATTAGGTTGGATGTTGTTTCTGAAAATAATGGATGATAAAGACCAGGAATTAGAAGTAATAAAAGACAACTATGTATCAGTAATTCCCGAAAAGTTCCAATGGCGAAATTGGGCAAAAGACCCCGAAGGAATTACAGGCGATGAATTGATTAACTTTATTGATAGCAATGAACTAACAAACAAAGGACTTTTCCCAACACTTCGCGAACTAAAAAGCACAATAAATCCCAAACGTGCCATGATAGTAAAAGAGGTATTTGATGGCTCGAACAATTACATGAAAAGTGGTTACGAAATGCGGAAAGTAATCAACAAACTCAATGAAATTGACTTTACAAAATCCGAAGACAAACACATTTTCGGCAATATCTACGAAAGCATTTTACAGGAATTAAGAGATGCTGGAAATAAGGGTGAGTACTACACGCCAAGAGCAGTAACTCAATTAATGACCATGATGACTGACCCAAAATTAGGTGAGAAGGTTCTTGACCCCGCAGCAGGTACAGGAGGGTTCTTGACAGCAGCCATTGACCATATCAGAGAAAAGTATGTAAAAACCGTTGACGATGAAGCTGTTTTACAAACTTCAATCACAGGTTGGGAGTTAAAACCGGTTGCTTATGTATTAGGGTTGACTAACTTAATTCTTCACGAAATTGACATTCCCGATTATCATTATATTGATAGCCTCAAGAAAGAATATAATGCGATAGGGAAAAAAGATCAAGTTGATGTCATTCTGGCTAATCCCCCATTTGGAGCAAGTATTGCCGACGGTGTTGAAACAAACTTTCCTGCGACATACAGATGCAAAGAAAGTGCTGATTTGTTTGTGATTCTGATGTTACAACTACTTAAACCGAATGGTAGATGTGCCATTGTTTTACCCGATGGTTCAATTACAGGAGATGGAATAAAAGCTAGAATAAGAGAAAAATTACTTACTGACTGTAATTTACATACAATAGTGAGAATGCCACAAAGTACATTCTTTCCTGCTGCTGTTAGTACAAATTTATTATTTTTTGAAAAAGGTCAGTCAACTAAAGAAATATGGTACTACGAACATAAATTGCCTGAAAGTCAAAAAAGTTATTCAAAAACAAAACCAATACAATTTGATGAGTTTAAACCATTGATAGAATGGTGGAATAACCGCACCGAAAATGAATTAGCATGGAAAGTCAATTTTAAAGACCTGAAAAACTTTGATTTAGACATAAAAAATCCAAATCAAACAGTAATTGAGTATGAAAGTTCCGATAAACTCTATGATATTTATGATAAAGCAAATTCGAAAGCTGAATCTATAATTACAGAGATTGTAAAAGAAGTCTTCGTTGAACCAAACACAACTCTGGAAAATATCGTATCACAAAATATAGAATTACTAAAGAATCAAGATTCTGTAAAGCTTTTAAAAACTGCAATATTGAAAGAAGCTATTCAAGGCAAATTGACAATCTCATGGCGAGATGAAAATCACGAGAATGATTCAGCCAAAGATTTATACAATCTCATAAAAAAAGATAGGCAGAAAAAAATTAAAGAAAAGAAAATCAAGAAAGAAAAAGAACTTGACCCAATTGCTGAAGATGAAATCCCACACGAAATTCCTGAAAATTGGAATTGGTGCAGATTAGGTGAGTTATACTCAACAACTTCTGGCGGAACGCCAAGCAGAGCAAATGCTGATTATTGGTTTGGTGATATTACTTGGTATAAGTCGGGAGAATTAAATGATGGTTTTTTGGATGCAGAGTCAGAAGAAAAGATTTCTGAAATTGGGTTGAAAGAATCTTCTGCAACATTATTTCCCAAAGGAACTTTACTTATTGCAATGTATGGGGCAACTGCGGGTAAACTTTCAATTTTAAATAGAGATGCAAGTACTAATCAGGCTATTTGTGGTTTCTTTTATAATGAATTCATTGAAACAAAATATCTTTTCTATTTTTTGATGGCTCAACGTGCAAAGATGATTTCTGATTCATGGGGGATGTCACAACCTAACATAAGTCAGACATATCTGAGAAACTTTGTTTTTGCACTTCCACCAAGGGAAGAACAAAAAGCAATAATTGAAAGAGTAGAATTGCTAATGGATAAATGCCAAAAACTAAGTCAAGAATTAGAAACTCTTGACAAGCATGGTAAAACACTAATGAAAGCAATGTTTAATGAAACTTTTGAAACAAAAAATTGATACGAAATGAATAACTAAATAAAAAATTGGGGGCAGAAGGTCGGAATGATACGTTTTACTAAATTGTACCACGTCTAGGATATACGCTAGCTGGGAAAGACCATACCAATTTCCAAATTATCCTGCAAAGGAATCAATGAGGAAAGAGTTATCAACAGCGAAATAACTGTTGAAGTCTTGAAGTTGGGTCTATGAATGAATTTTCTAAGCATATTTATTGTGTTTATGAATTTAAGTACAAAGATAACAATTTCCATACCTGAAAAGAGTAGCGTCGCCTCCCTTGCAAAAGGGTCAAAGCTTCGAAAGAGCATGTACATTTCAAACCTGCTACTATTAGTATCTGCCCCCTTCTTTTACTATTTATATGGAATTAGAGAAGTGGTTTAAATTAAAGAAATATCCTCATATTGGGCTACCCATTACAATCAAAGATTATAATTGGGTAAAAGAATATGTAGATAATACCGAAAAAATAAGAGTACATAGCTTTTTACCACTTATACATAAATCAATTGTAAAAAGAAAATTTCGAGCAGATAATTCTGCGTTAGAGCGTAATCCAAAAGGCAAAAGAAAACGAATAAAAGGAAAACCTAAGGTTAGAGACATTTTTTTTGCTTCGCATTTAGATTCACTCATTTTTTCCAAATACAACGAGATACTAGCTACTGCTTATGAAGAACATATAAAAGACAAAAACTTCAATGAAAGTATTGTAGCGTATCGTAAAATTCCTATATCGCTTAATTCAGAGAAGAATAAGTGTAATATTGATTTTGCCAAAACAACTTTTGAATACATTCAAAAACACAAACCTCATAAATTAACTGTAATTGTTGCAGATATTACTTCTTTCTTCGATAATCTTGACCACAAAATATTAAAAAAACAATGGGCAACGGTTATCAATGAATCGACTTTACCTAATGACCACTACAATGTTTTTAAGGCACTTACAAACATTAAGTATGTTGAAGGAGAGCAACTATTCGAAAGTTATGGTAATACAATGCTTGTTGAAATAGGTGTTCCTAATTCCTCCACCGACACAATAATAACACGGAAGCCAATAAAAAGCAGTCTCTATTTTAAAGAAAAAAATTCTGTTGCGTATTGCGAAAAAGATGAATTTTTCAGAAACAATCTCAACTTGATTATTTCTAAAAACAACAAAGTTGGTATTCCTCAAGGTAGTCCAATTAGTGCTACTTTAGCAAATATTTACATGTTAGATTTTGATCAAGTTGTTTTTGATATGATATCTTCTATAGGTGGTTTTTATCAAAGATATAGCGATGATCTAATAATTATTTGTGAACAAAGTTATGAAGATGACATTCTGAATTTTATCAGAGAGAAAATTGAAAAACAGGTAAAACTTATTATTGAACCAACTAAAACAAAAGTTTTTCGATTTGAGGAAATTGAGAAAAAATATAGAGGATTTGAAATCAATGAGACAACTAAAGCATATAATCCAAATAAACAATTAGAGTACTTAGGGTTTTCTTACGATGGTCAAAGAGTTTTAATAAAAAATGCTGGCTTTTCGAAGTTTTATAGATCAATGAAAAGTTCATTTAAAAAATCAACTTCATTAGCATTGCACAGTAAAAATCCAGACAAAAGTTTATTTAAATCAAAACTTTATAAGCGATTCTCACATAGAGGTGCAAAGAGAAAAATGATTTATAGACCAACTGAGGCAGATAAGACAGTTTATGAAAAATCAAAAAAATACTATTGGGGTAATTATCTGAGTTATATCAATAAAGCGAATGAATCAATGAAATTTATCAATGGGAATGATTCTTTAAAGAAACAAAGCCGTAATTTATGGCGAAACTTTTATAAACTGATGACTTTCCATACAAATAGAATCGAGAATAGAAATTCTAAACGAAAATAATTGCTTTTGGAAGTGTATTGTTTCTTAAAAGATCATGAAGAAATTATAAGCAGAAGACTAATCGCCCAAAAAGCAAAAAAAGCCACAGCAAGTTAGTGTTTGTTTTCAATTGTCTTGCAGTGGCTTTTATAGCTTTTTGATAATAGGCAGAGCGGTCACAGCACATTGTTTTTTTACTCACTTAGAAGATTCCGAGTACGTAGAAACAAAAAAAAACAATGAGCTGTGGAGAGTTGATTGCAAAGCAATAATTATCAACATAATCATTGTAAATAGGAGAAGTATATTTTTTATAAAAAATTTACGAGCAAGCCACTTAACATATAAAAAATGTGTATATTTGTAGCAAAAGTAAACCTATTTATAAATCTAAAAACTAACCTATTATGGCAAGTATTTCTGAAACAGGTCACGCCAATAACGTGGCAAACTTAGAGAGTTTAATTCTTTCCGCTACTGCTTTTGGTACAAGCTACAATCCCTCAAAAGAAAGTCTGAAACTTTCCTCATTACAAACCCTTCTTTCTACTTCTAAAGAGTCATTAAACGCTACAAACATTGCTCAATCTGCATACTCAAACGCAGTATCGGCAAGAGAATCCGCATTTGAGCCTTTTAGCAAACTTATTACTCGTGTAAACAACGCTCTCAAAGCTTCCGACACCACCGTACAAGTTGACGAAAGCGCACAAACCATTGTTCGCAAGCTTCAAGGCAGAAGAGCAAGCGCAAAAATCACAGACGAAGAAAAGAAAGTGTTAGAAGCCGAAGGCAAAGAGGTAAATCAAATCTCTGCTACACAATTAAGCTACGATAGTCGCTTAGAAAATCTCGACAAACTAATTATGTTGCTCGAATCTATACCCTATTACAAACCGAATGAAGAAGATTTGAAAGTAGAATCACTAAAATCCCTACAAGCTGGTTTAAAAGTCAAGAATAATGACGTAGTAGTTGCGAGCATTCAATTAAGTAACGCCCGAATTGCAAGAAACGAATTGCTGTATAAACCACTTACTGGTTTAATAGATGTAGCTTTCGACTTTAAGGTTTACATTAAATCCGTATTCGGTGCAACAAGCCCCCAATACAAACAAATCTCTAAATTGAAATTTGTAGACAAGAAGGACTAAATAAAAAACACAAACTGCGGTTTGCTAAATAGCAACCGTAGTTTGTAAACAAACAACCTATAAATGCAAATAGCGACCCTAAAATATGAAACTATCTCCCCAAATTGTGGAATAACCTCCCCAATTTATAGAATAGCTCCCCATATTTATAAAGTAGCCTCCCCGATTTATAAAACAGTCTCCCGCATTTATAAAGTAAGCTCCCTAACTTATAGAATAGACACCCAATTTTATAAAGTAGCGACCCCGATTTATGAAATAAGCTCCCCGAAGTTTGAAATAACGCCCCTGATTTATAAAGTAAGCTCCCTAATTTATCAAACAGCGACCCAGACAGAAAAAATAACTGAGTGTACGACAGAAACAAGACACACTAACTATCAACAAGACAACATATTGAATGAAATGGACTGCACCTAACACACGCCTATGGGCACTGGCTGGCTGACGTGCATTCAGCAGTCTTTGCGCCCGCATTCACCTTGTCGTTCCACGACAGCGAATGCTCCCGCAAACCGCCAAATGCCCATAGCCTCGGTCGTTATGGGCAAGGCTAAGAATCCCTAACCTGCGTAAAAATAGCACCCGAAGATTTGTCGTCTCCAACTATAAGAGCTTCCATATAAGCGAAAGAATCACTATCAAAAGACATTACCTCTTCTTTCCATTCTTTATCTGAATCAATCCAAACTTGTCTAATAATAGCCATACATTCGTATTTATAGTCCTCACAAAGAAATAGTCTCGTTTTTGCTCCGTAACCAGAAGTATCGTTATACTCATAGCATTTTACAATTCCGTCTCTACAAGATAGGAATGTATTTATAGCAGATTCTTTTTCATTGTTTTTGTCGAGAAATAATTTATCTCCACGATTCATTTGTTCCATATAATTATTATTTTAAATGTTTAAAAACTAAAGCCAAGCCCATAACATACACCTATGTCCATAGGCTCGCTGTATGCGTGTTCGAATGTTTGTGTTCCGTTCATACGTTTGTAAAATTATTAAAGTGAAGTGCTCGCAAATGAGCCTATTGCCATAGCTGCTATGTCGTTAGGTGGCATTTTAAAAAACAAAAGGAAACAAGCTTCAATCGGATTTTATGTTGATTATTATTACTACCCTAAAAATTTAAGAGAATAATCGAGAACTACATAATTTATAATTAATTGTTTAATTTAAAAAGTCAACAAAATGAGAACTTTACATTTTTTATTTTTACTCCAATTTAGTTTTTTTGGAATATTTGCTCAGAACGTTAGTGTAAGTAAAAAAGATTTATCATTGGCAGAAAAACACTACAAAAGTGCCACAAAAAAATCTGAGAAGGGAGACTATAATACAGCTATATTTGAATATAAAGAAGCTATAAAATTTAATCCAAATTACATAGAAGCATATAACGATATGGGTATAGCCTATACGAAGTTAGATGATTATGAGAATACTATATCTTCATACAATATGGCATTGTTAATAAAACCAGACTATATGTTGTCCAAAAACAACAAAAAAATTGCACAGTTTAATAAAGCGAGCAAATTATTAAATGAGGGGAATAATCAGAAGGCACTGTCATTTTATTTAGATGCAATAAATACAGATCCTAATTATGTAGATGCTTATAATGATTTAGCAATAGCTTATTTACGTTTAGAAAACTATGAATTAGCAATTAAAAATTTGAATATGGCATTAACAATAAATCCAGATTTCAACCTAGCTAAAAATAATAAAGCTAGTGTGTATTGTAAACTAGGAATAAAAATGTATAATTCAGGTGATTATGAAGGTGCAATTAATTCTTATCAAGAAGCAATCAGTTCTTCTCCAAGTTATTTGGAATCTTATAATAATATTGCAACTACTTATATGAAGTTGGAGGATTTTAACATGGCTATTGTTTATCTTGACAAAGCACTGGCAATTAGCCCTTATTCAGAATTGACAAAAAACAACAAAGCATTAGCATATTTAAAACGAGGAACAAAAAGGGCTGAATTGGAAGATAATCAGAATGCTATATCAGATTATATGGAGTCAATAGCTTCAAATCCTTTTTGTGAAGAACCTTATATAAAAGCTGCAACAACATTCATGAAACTAGGTAATCAGAGCCAATCAGAGATATATAGCAAAAAAGCAATTAATATTAAAGAAATTATAGCTAAACGAAATGAGGCTAAGGTGTACTATTCTGAAGCTACAAAAAAATATGAGTCTCAGAATTATGAAGAAGCAATCCTTGATTATACGAAAGCAATTAGCATTTATCCTGATTATTTTGAGGCTTACAATGATCGAGGGTCGGCATATAACCTAATTAGAAAAAGCAATAAAGCAATTGCAGATTTTAAAAAAGCACTACAGATTAATCCAAATTATGGTGTTGCACAAAAAAATAAAGTACTTGTAGAGCAATATAAAACTGATAAATTTAATGCCGTAATGAATTTAGTGACTACAGGTCTTAATACTGCTACTAACACAATGAATTCAATCAACAATGTGAATAATTCAAAGGTTCAGGTGGAGAACAAAACTAAAAACACTAATTCAAATACTAGCTCAAATACCAAATCACAAACTCCAGATTGCGATAATAATTGGCATATTGACAGTCAGACATATTCCAAATGGACAAATGTGCTTATTGATATGAGTATCAGAGATTATAATGATGATCGTAGACGATATGCTCAATCTCAGATGAAAGAGATCAGAGAAAAATGGACGGCAAAAGGCTGTTTAATACCTAAATCTAAATGGGAAGATTGGGATGGTGCAAAAAACGATATATAGTCAAATAAAGTGCGATAATAGTAATGTTGAATATAAACGAAACATGTATATCAAAAGACAATAACGAAAAAAAAACGACCACCTAACACACGCCTATGGTCATTGGCTGGCTGACGTGAATTTAGCAGGTTTTGCTCCCGCATTCACTTTGTCGCAGTGCGACAGTGAACGCTCCCGCAAACCGCCAATGCCCATAGCCTCGGTCGTTAGCAGCAATTATAAAAAAAAAGAAAACAGACCTTGAAAATAAAATAAGGCTAACAAAATCAACAAATTGACAAGAATGTCATAAAAATGTCGCAAACAAACCGTTATCATTGAGATTGTTTCATATATAATTTTGCGAAGAAATTTTTAAACTAAATTATTTATGAACGAAATCGGAAAAAAACTCAAAGAACTCAGAAAGAAAAAAGGACTTTCTCAAGAAGAATTAGCTGAATCAGCAAGTATTAACCTAAGAACAATTCAAAGAATTGAAAACAACGAAAGTGAACCTCGTGGTAACACATTGAATCAGATTTGTAAGGTTCTCGATGTAAATGCAGAAGAAATCTTAGATTACGGAAAACAGACAGACCATAGTTATCTATTTTTCTTTCACCTTTCAGTATTATCATTTTTAGTAATACCGCTTGGGAATATAATTCTACCTATGATTCTGTGGCAGACAAAGAAAGACAAAATAATTGGACTTAAAGAAGCAGGAGCAAATCTGTTGAATTATCAAATTATCTGGACAGTTTTGTCGTCTTTGTCTGTTATGACTTTTGCATTTTTAAAGATTTTACATATAAGCTCCTATTATACATTACTGTACGCTTTTGTAGGATTATATGCACTGAATATAATTTTTCCAGTATATCTTGCTTACAAGTCGAAAAAAGGAGAAACAGAAAAGAAATATCCGAAAATATTAAGACTAATTAAATAACTGCTGCTAACACACGCCTATGTCCATTGGCTGGCTGACGTGCATTTCGCAGGTTTTGCTCCCGCATTCACTTTGTCGCTGTGCGACAGTGAACGCTCCCGCAAACCGCCAAATGCCCATAGCCTCGGTCGTTAGGGCGCATAATAAGAAAATAAAAACGTATGCTAAGTAAAAGACAATTTGAAGCTGCAAATGCGCTACTAAAGCATTTGGAATTGAGACAAGGGAAATCGTCATTAGACGACTATCCTTATG
>QKGU01000067.1 GCA_003250325.1 Paludibacter sp. | reverse complement strand
ATGCAAAAACAAATTTAGTCGGTAATTCGCTGGATAATATTAATGGTTCGTTGGTTTTTGATAGCATTGTTTTCGACAATAAACAGAAAAATAAAATATTGAACATTGACAATGTGCGGTTAATTTCCCGTATTATTAAGAATTCAAGCTTTATTGGTGTGGAAAGTGATGTGGTTAATGGTTCATTCAGTGGAGACTTTAAATATAGTACTATTGGTGAAACGGTTAATCAGATTGTACAGAAATACTTACCCTCATTAAGTGCAATGAAAACCAAAGTGACAGCCGGCAGACAACCGAATCACATTGATGTAGATCTCCGGTTTGAAAATACGAATACAATTTCGGATGCACTGGAATTACCATACAGATTGGGTGAAGTGGCTTCTATCAAAGGATATATTGACGAGAGAACAAATAAAATTGATATAAAAGGAACCTTCCCGACTCTGTTTTTCAACAAACTTCATGTCAACAATCTTAATCTGTTCTGCGAAAATCGTAACAGTAAATTGAATTTGACAACACGTGCACAGGTTCAGGAGAAAGTTGGGGTATTAAACATGTATTTATTGGTTTCAGCCGGAAAAGACTCGTTGAAAACTCAGTTGGGTTGGCAAAATAATCAGAAGATAACCAATGCCGGTGAGCTATTTGCAGAAACGAAATTTAGGAATGAATCTGGTAAAATAGCAGCTAATACATCAATTTTGCCAACACAAATTATAATCGCCGATTCGGTTTGGAATATACATGCTGGAAAGATTAACTTTAATGCAGATAGCAGTATCAATGTACAAAACTTCTTGTTCGACAGCAAAAAACAATTTGTAAAGATAAACGGAGTCGCTTCTAAGAAACATACCGACAGCCTGATGGTTAGTATGAATGATTTGGATCTCGAATTTATTCTTAAATTGTTACAATTGAAACCGATAACCATTGGAGGTTTTGTCAGTGGAAAAGCAACGTTATTCAATTTGTTTGAACAGCCGGTATTTGAAGCAAAACTGGATGTAAAGAAAGTTTCGTTGAACGAAAAACCAATTGGCGATGCGAAATTACTTTCCATCTGGGATCGGAAAAATAAGCAGATGATTGCCAGCGGAATTTTTACAAAAGATGGGAAAGATACGCTTGTAGTGGCGAATGGAGTATTTGTTCCGCAAAATGACTCGCTCGATTTTATGTTTAAAGCTCACGATTTACCGATTGATTTCCTTACTCCTTATCTGGAATCTGTGGTGCAAAATATAAAAGGATATGGTTCTGGATATGTGAGAATGTATGGTCCGTCAAAAACCGTTGGTTTTGCAGGTGATGTTTTTGTAAACAAAGCACAGGCATCAGTAAAAATGCTTCGAACTACTTATTTCTTCAATGATACAGTTCACCTAACCAGAAAATCGATAGAGTTTAAAAATGTGAAAGTTTACGATCAGGAACGAAATCAGGGAACTTTAACTGGAATACTGCATCATAATGGTATTTTTAAGGAAATGAATTATAATGTAAATATCGAAGGTAAAAATATACTGGCGCTTAATACAAAGGCTGAGGATAACGATTATTTCTTCGGGAAAGCTTATGCCGATGGAAAAGTCCATATTTACGGAAATGAAAAAGTGGCTAATATCGATGTGGATGGAGTGTCGAAACCAAATACGAAGTGTTACATTAACATGGGTGGAGCTTCCAGTGCTTCAGACAATAGTTTTATTCGCTTTGTGACGAAAGAAAAAGCTCCGAAAGAAATTGTGGAGACTAAAACGCCTACTAGCGGAATTAACGTAAAAGTAAACCTTCAGTTGGAAGCAAATACTGATGCGGAAATGGAGTTGTTAATTGATCCTAAAGGTGGCGATGTGATTACTGGTAGAGGAAATGGAAATCTGCGTGTGGAATTCGATACTTATTCCGATATAAAACTTTATGGAACTTATACTATCAACAATGGTTATTATTTGTTCACGTTGCAGAATCTTATTCGTAAAGAGTTTAAGGTGGATCAGGGAAGCACTATTGCGTGGACCGGTGATCCATTCAATGCGCAGGTAAATATCCGCGCTTTGTACCCGCTTACTGCTTCGTTACGCGATTTGCTGGACGAAAGTGAATTAAGCTCTATTTCACGAACTTCAGTACCTGTAAATTGTATTTTGAAACTGACTGACAATTTGATGAAGCCGACTATAAATTTTGGAATTGAATTGCCTAATAGTGAAGAACGTGTAAAACAGATTGTTCGTAATATTGTGAATACAGATGAAATGATGAACCGTCAGATTTTATATTTGTTGGTGTTTAATAGATTCTATAGGCCTGATAATATAAACACAACTTCTACTACAAATAATTTGGGTGCGAACGAAGCTCTTTCATTTGCTGTTGCAACAGCAAGTGCTCAGGTGAGTAGTTGGCTAACTCAAGTGATTAAAACAAATAGTCTTTCTTTCGGGTTTGATTATCAGCAATACGATTTGTCGAGCAGTGATATTCAGGCACAGATACTTTATCAACCGAATAATCGTTGGCTGGTGAATGGTAATTTTGGTTATAGAAATGATATTAATAGTACCAATACCAACCGTTTTATCAGCGATGTGGATATTGAATATTTGCTTACCGAAGGTGGAAAAATACGTTTGAAAGGGTATAGTCATACGGTTGACCGATATCGTTTGACTAATACTGGAACAACTTCACAAGGATTTGGTTTTATTTATAAGGAAGATTTTGCAACAGTCGATGATTTGTTTAAATATTATTGGCATTTGTTGGTTGGAAAACCAAAAAACGAACAAAAAAATGATAGCACGGAAATTAAAAAATGAAATTATACTGTTGAGTTGTTTGCTTTTCATTTCAATAAGCATGTTTTCTCAAACTATTGAAGGTTTATATGTGAACATGCCAGATAAGCTGAATCCGACACTCAGCAAGCAAAACAGACTTGAATTGTTGGAGTATTATAAAGCCGGTCAGGGTGATAGTGTGGCTAATCGTTTTGGAAATTTTGTTTATATCACCGTTTTCGATACTATTCAACAGGTTGTGAAAGTGAAAAATACGCCTGTTTCAACTTTCGAAATGAAATTGTTTCGTTTAGAGGACAATACGCCTGTGGTAGGAATTATATCAACCGTTTGTGCTTCGGTTTGCCAATCGTCGGTACAATTTTACGATACGGCATGGAACGTGGTTCCACTGAAATTTCAAATGCCCAAAGCGGCGGAATGGTTAAAAAATGATAGCTCAATACAAACCAACATTGACAAGGAATGGGTGAAAAATCAGTTGGCGACAAGTTTTATTTCACTGGGTTTTGCAATAGACAAAAACGCAATAGTGGCAAAAAATAATACTTTACAATTTCTGAGCGAAGAGGATAGAAAACAAGTAGAACCTTTTGTTACAGACAAATCATTTGTATATAATCTAAAAGATAGAACCTGGGTGAAAGAGTAAAGTCCTTGTTTTTAATTGTTTAAAAATAAAAAAACTCCTGCAAGTCATTCTGATTAAACTTGCAGGAGTTTTTTATTTATTGAAATGTATTTTATTTGATAACCCGAATATCAGATCCTAAGCTATCGGATTTCTTTACATATTTTGGATTCCCCTTACATTCGATATTGCTGGCTCCTGTTGCATCAGCCACAAAGCTTTCCGAAGCATAAACTCTTGCATGACTGGCTCCACTGGCATCGATTTCTACATTTTTCGCAATAAACTTATCGGCTCTGATGTCGCTGGCACCCAAACTTTGCGCTTTGAATGTTGTGCCTGAACCGATTAATTCAAGTTTTGAGGCACCTTTGATGTCTACCTCAAGTTTATCAGCAATTTGCAGCATTAAGTCAGCTTTGCTTGCTCCAATCAATTCCAGACTTAGATTCTGTGTCGAGAAGTCCGAATCGTTTTCTATTTCGCAAGCACCTTTCGCTGTAATTTTTTCAAGTTCTTTCGTCGAAATATGAGCTTTAATTTTTCTGTTCAGAAATATCTGGTCCGTGAAAATCGTTAACACTCCGTTATTGACTTCGGTTTTTACATTGGACAAACAATCGCTCGGAGCTGATATTGTCACCATTTGGAGTGAATCCTGACTCAAAACCACCTCTATATTGCCTGTAACATCAATTTCGTTGAATTGCTCACAGTCTCGAACTTCATCCATTATTGGTGAATCGTCTTCTGTCCAATTTAATGTGATAGGATGTCCATTCAAATTTTTGAAATGAAGTAGTGTTTTGGTTCCAACACTTGCAAACATAAATAGTCCTGCTAACCAAAGAATTAATACAACCCAATTGGCTGTGCGTGATGAGTTCCTACGACCGGAAATAATTTGTATTGCCCAATAAATAATCAGGAAAATAGGACAGCCAACCAATAAAATGAGCGAGATAACTAATAAAATCATTTTATCGGGAGTAATTGCTCCCCAGTTAGAAATAAGTTCCGGTGCAAAGCCGCTTAAAACCGATGGTTCGAAGATAAATAAGAACAGTACGAAAAATAAAACAGCCACTAAAGCAACACCTACAACTCCTAATACTGCGCCCACAAAACCAAAAATCACCTTGAAGAATATTTTCAAAATATCTAAAATTCTTTCACCAATACTGGAAGCCGATTGTTTGAATTTATCGCTTTCCATGTAATTTTTTACATTGTTTATCTCTGTTTTTATACTGTCTACGGTTACATCTTCTCCTTGCATTTCGAGGCGTTGCGATGCTGTAAGTGCCTGTGGAGCAACAAACCATACGACGATGTACACCGGAATAATAAATCCCATACCAAGGAAAACCAACACCACGAGTAAAATTCGTATCAGTGTTACGTCCCAGCCAAAATAAGCAGCCAAACCGCCTGCGATACCTCCTAAAATTGCATTTTCGGGGTCGCGGTAAAAACGACGGGATTTATGTTGTTTCTTTTCTGACTTAGGTTTTTCGGTTTCTTCGTCTTCGTCGGCATATTGGCTCGGTTTTCCCATTATTTCGATCACTTCCTGAACATCGGTCAGATTGATGACGTTTTTATTTTTCTGAAGTTTTTCTGTAAATAATTCGGCAATTCGGGCTTCAATATCATTCATTATCTCTTTGCGCTCATCTTCCGACTGAAAATGATCAGCTATTTCAGAAAGATAAGTCTGAAGCATGTCATAAGCATCGTCGTCGATATGAAAAACGATGTTATTCAAATTAACGGTTAATGTTTTTTTCATAATTTATAAGTGTGTAAAATTATTTTGTTGATTTTCAGCTAATTTTCAGACTTAGCCTTCTTTGATTTTATTTACTACATGATTGATTTCTTCCCATGCGCTTTCGAGTTCCTGTAGAAATGACTGTCCATCGGCTGTCATTTCGTAGTATTTGCGTGGCGGTCCCTGTGTGGATTCTTCCCAACGATAGTCGAGCAAACCGCCATTTTTCAGTCGGGTGAGAAGAGGGTATAAAGTTCCTTCCACCACAATGAGTTTTGCATCTTTCAATTCGGCAATAATATCCGAAGTGTAGGCCGGTTTCTTTTTTAGAATAAGCAGAATGCAATACTCCAAATAACCTTTCCGCATTTGCGATTTAATATTATCTGCATTCATTTTTTCTTGTGATTAAAAATATGTTTCTCCATTTTATTTGTAATACTCCAGAATTTTCACTCTGAAGATATATTCGTATTTAGCTTGCGCTTCTTCCGAAAGAGCCTGAGTTAAGTTGCTTTTAGCCTGATATAATTCGTACAAAGTAGCACGTCCGGCTTCGTATTTCTGATTGGAAAATCGAAATGCTTCACGACTGGCAATCTCCGATTTTTTGGCTGCTTCCCAACGACTTTGTGCCGAAACTGCATTGTAATACGCTTGTTGTATGTTCTTTTTGAGTTCCAGTTTCGCGTTGTCCACTTCCAACTTGCTACTTTCTACTCCGATTTTGGCAGTGCGAACACGGTTACTTACATCAAACTTGTTGAAAATCGGGATTCGAAGATTGAAACCAACAACCGTACTCATGTTCTCGTTTATCTGATCTGCAAAACTTTTGTTCACAATGCCGTTCAGGTTGTAGTAACCGGTTCCGTATTGCGCTCCAAAACTCAAACGTGGATAAAAATCTGATTTGGCGATTGATACATTTGTTTCGCTGTTTTTCAGACGATATTCTGCTCCTTTAATTTCAGGACGATGAGTTAAAGCACTTTCCAAAACTTCGTCGGCCGAAAGCAATTTTAATTCTGCTTCCGAAAAATTTTCAGGAGTTACAATATCCAAGTCTTCAAAATGGTCGAGTTCCAAAATCTGAGCTAAGTCGAGCAATGAAAGTTTCAACGTATTTTCCGCTTGTGTACGACTTAGTTCTTCTTTCGATTGCTGTGCGTAAAGTTCGTACATTTCACCTTCGGCCAACTTTCCGTTTTGAACCAATACTTTTCGTTGTTCGATTTTGTTTTTGGTAAGTTCCAGTTGATCTTTCGAAATTTGCAACAATTCCTTATTCAATAGAATTTGAAGAAATCCGGCAGCAACGCTCATCATAATATCTTGCTTTGTCTTTTCCAGATCGGATTCCGAAGCATACATTTCCGATTTACGGGCATCGATATTATATTTCATTTTTAATCCGTCGAACAACGTAAAACTACTTGATATTCCGAATGATGATTGAAATGAGTTTGTGTTTTGATATGTGTTATCTACCGCCAGCGAACGTCCGAAGTTCCAGTTGTGACTTGCCGATGCGTTCAGGTCGGGCAACAAATCCTGACGAGCTTGCTGATAAGCTATCTCTTTGGTCTTTTTGGTCAACTCGTGTTGTTTCACGTTTCGGTTGTTGGCGAGAGCGGTGTCCACACATTGTTGAAGCGTCCAGGGTTGTTGTGCACTAGCCAGCAATGCAGCTAGCAATGCACCTAATATCATAAATATTTTTTTCATGTTTACCTAGTTGATAAATTTTATTGCTGAATTTCCATTATTTTATTTTCAATACTTTTTTTTATGTCTTTTCTCGCCTCATTGCGAATATCGTCTATTATAGATTTTTTTGCTTTATTGGAACTATACATTCCTCTTATGGTTTTTATACCTTCCAGAGAAAATTTGTTTTGCTCATGTATCTCTGAAAATTTGTTCCCCTTCCATATTCTTGCCTCCCACGAATAATTTACGTTTGAACTGAAATTTATATGTTTGTAATATGGAATAAATCTACCTAAGCCTATATTGCTGTAAGTTTCGTATCTTAGCTTCACATCTGCTCTAATTGTTTCCGAAGTACTTGTATCACTTTTATTCTCATGAGGATTAATGTTTATTGTATAATTTTCAAAATTCACATCTTTATTAATCTTGTTTGAATTGTCAACGGTTGATTCATTGTTTTCATATGTAGATATCGTCACGGTTGAAGTATATCCTGAAAATTTTAAAAGTCCAAGCGCTATTACTAATACCACAATGATTGCAACTAACTTTCTGTTTTTCATAAGATTTGTTTTTATAAGCAATATCAATTATTACTTGTTATCCTCTTTCTTTTTTTCTCCCGGTTTTTCTTCCTGAATTTCAGCACCACGAATTTGTTGATTTAATTTCAACCCGCTTTTTACTTCGATATTTATACCGTCGGACAATCCGATTTTTACTTGCTTTTTCTCAAAAGTCTGAGGATCTTTCGATTTCAGAATATATACAAAAGCAGTATCGTTGCTGAATTCAACGCAGCTTTCAGGGATTCGGATTACCTTAGCTGATTTGGAAAGCACGATTTCGGCATTAGCACTGTACCCGGCACGTACATAAACATCAGTTGGCACTTGCACTGCCGCTTTCATTTCGAACATAATAGCTCCGTTTTCTTCTGTTCCTTTTGGTGAAACATATTCCAGAGTGGCGGTTAATTTCTGATCCTGCAATGCACCAATCGTAATATCCATTGGCATTCCAACGCTGATTTTACCCACTTCAGTTTCATCTAATTTACCTACGAAAAGCATATCGTTCATATTGGCAACAGTGGCAATGGTGGTTCCGTCGTTGAAATTATTGGATTGAATCACCGAATTTCCAACTTTTACAGGCACATCCAAAATGGTTCCGTTAATTGTTGAACGAACAAGTGTATTGCTCAATTGCGATTTATCGCTCGAAACTCCATCGCGAATCAGGCTTAAATTGTCCTGAGCCGATTTGAGTTCTTCTTTGTCGCTGTTGTATTGTAACTGTGTTTTTTCAAATTCTTCTTTCGAAATTACTTTGTCGCTAAAAAGTTTGGCGTCACGATCGTAGTTCTTTTTAGTCTGGTCGAAAGCAATCTGTGCTCTTGTTACTCTTGACTCGGCACTGTTAAGGCTTACCATGTCGGGAATCACTTTAATTTTCGCGATTATATCTCCGGCTTTTACCACGTCTCCGGCTTCTTTATATACTTCGGCAATAATACCGGACATTTGAGGTTTGATTAAGATCTCGTTTCGCGGCTCCACTTTTCCGGTTGCCACGATATCTCCGGTTTTTACCACTTCAATCTCATACTTTTTCACTACAGGACGAGATTTTTTCCATAAAAAATAAAACGTTCCGAGAACAGCTACTGCTAAAATAAGTAATAATAAATACTTAAAGAACTTTTTCATATTGGTGTTTAATTATGAGTTTCTAATTTCTTTTATTTTGAATTTTCTGATAATTTTATTCTTCTCTGATAGCTTCTATTGGTTTGATATTCATGGCTCTGTTGGCAGGAATAAATCCGGCTAAAGTCCCAATAATCAGTAGAATGAATAAAGCTGCGATGGCAACTCCAAAGCTAATTTGCGGATCTTTGAAAAATTGATCACCCTGACTAAGCGCAATTCCTACCACGTATAGAATTCCTACCCCAAGCATCAACCCCGCAACTCCTGCAATAAGAGTGAGAATAATACTTTCGCTCAAGATTTGGGTAATTATGTTTCGTGGGGTAGCTCCAAGTGCTCTTCTGATACCAATTTCTTTTGTTCGTTCGCGCACGGTTACGAGCATGATATTGCTGACTCCGATGCCTCCTGCTAATAGTGTTCCCAGTCCTACAATCCATATCAAACTGGCAATCCCTATTCCGAGATACAAAAACATTGTAAACTGATCTTCGATATTCATGCCACCTACAGCCTTCTTGTCGTCGGGAGAAATATTATGTCTCTCTTTCAAAACCTGTCGGATTTTATCTTCCACTACTTTTACCTTTATACCCGGTTGTGCAGTGACAGCCAGAAAGTGAACGACGTTTCCCTGATTGAAAGCCTGTTGCATTGTACTGAATGGCAACACTACCGTTTCTTCGCTGCGTCCTCCGATATTTACGTCAGACGTATGTTGTGCCACTCCTACAACCTGAAAATAAATACCATTGACCTGAATGTTTTTGCCTATCGGATTTTCATTGTCGGGGAATAATACTTCCAGCACTCTTTCGCCGATAACGCATACTTTTCTTTTTTCAAGAATGTCAATATCGTTGATATATCGTCCATTTATCATTATACTTTCGTCAATTTTGTTGTAAACAGGATAATTCCCTTTTATCTGAAACGATCCGGCTTTGTCATTACGAGTTACATTGTTTGTTCCACCACCACCGAAAAGTACCGGAGCCAGATATTGAATTTCAGGAACTTTGTTGACTAAGACGGGAATATCTTCATTTTCCAGGTTCCATGAACGTCCTTTTTTGAATCCTTTGTACGGTTCGGCTGTAAGTTCGGTCCAAACAAAGCAGGAGTTGGTCGCAAAACCTTCTATTTGTGAGTTCATGCCGCGTTCTAGAGCCACACCTGCTCCAACCATAACCACCAGCATAAACATTCCCCAAAAAACTCCGAATGCAGTGAGGAAGCTTCTTGATTTGTTGTGAGTAATGGTAATCCATATCTCTTGCCAACGATCGAGGTCGAAAATGCTCAACCCCCTGAATCCCCCGAAAGGGGACTTTGGTTTGATATTATTTTCAATATTATTTATTGTCATAATTTACTGATAAAAGTAGATAATTGATTTTTTAAAGTCCCCTTTCGGGGGATTCGGGGGGTATATTTATTCTTCTCTCATTGCTTCTATCGGTTTAATCCTTACAGCACGTCGTGCAGGCATATAACCGGCAAGAATTCCGGCAATAATAAGTATGGCGGTAGAGATGAATACATACGAAAGTTGAACAGTTGGATCTTTAAAAACAGACATTCCTGTATCTGATGGATTTTGTGCTGCCGATTGTACCATGATATAATTGATAATTTCAGTAAGTCCTACCCCCAATACCATTCCTATATAACCGAAAATAGTTGTAATTAAAATTGATTCGATAATAATGGAACGAAGAATAGAAGATGGTGGAGCACCTATGGCTTTGCGAATTCCTATTTCACGGGTACGTTCTTTTACCGAAACAAGCATGATATTGCTTACGCCCACGATTCCTGCTATCAGAGTGAAAATACCAATGATAGAAACAAAAATGGTGATGCCGGCAAATATCTTCATTGTTTCGATATAATCTTTTTGCGAATTCCATAACCAAAGTGCCTGAGTGTCTTTAGGATCGAAACGCAAACTTTGCGACATAGTCTTTTTTATTTTATCGTTAAATTCATCGTTTGCTTGTTCTGTTTTTAACCCGTTTACCATCATGGCAATGCTATGAAATCTTCGGTCGGGATTGTAAATTAATTGTGCAGTTGTAAATGGAATATAGGCACTACCATCTCCCCAACGTTCTTTTTTTGAATTAATTCCTACCACTTTAAAAACCACATCGCCTACCTGTACATTTTTACCCAATGCGGATTGTTCTTTGAATAAGACGTCTGCGATTTTTTTATCTAAAACAATCACTTTGCTGTTGTTTTTTAAATCCAGATCGTTGATAAAACGTCCTTGACCGGGTAAGATTTCAATATTGAAAACTTCGTAATAATGAGGATTTACCCCGTTTATACTGAATGAACCGAATTCGTTATTGTAAGTAATGTTCATTTGTTTTTCAATTATTCCGGTTTGGTTAGCCGATTCTACTAGGTTCTCGTCCACAGCATCGACTTGCTTTTCGGAAAAATTAAGCGAACGACCGCTTTTTAGTAGTCCCTGATAGGGCAGGGAAGAGGTTCCCGACCACATCTGTACCGTGTTGGTGGCGCGTCGGCTGAAATTGGAAGTAACTCCGTTTTTTAGTCCGTTGCCTGCGCCTAATAACACGATAAGGATGAAAATTCCCCACGAAACAGACAAACCAGTCAGTATAGTGCGTAACTTATTATGCTTCAGGCTTGCTATAATTTCCTGTAAAGTGTTTATTGCGAACATTTTTATTCGTTTTTATAAGTATGGAATAATATTTATTAATTTGTTTTACGAATACAACACTCAGAGCAACAGACTTGTAGCTCGTAACTATTCACTTGTAACTACTTAAATGTTTTAAACCCTGATCTTTTTATACGGACGTATAAAGAAATATAGAATTGCTCCGAGTGGAACAAACAGAACAATGAGCAACATTAATAAATTATCGTTTCCCTGAAATTTGCTGTTTAAAATATCAATAATTGCAATGATAGGAAGTAGCAAAACTACGATTGCAATAGCCAAAATCAATAAGATGATAAAAAATACTGTTAACATAGCGTTGTTTTTTTTTGATTATCTAAGAATAAAACTTGTAACATGTAACTCGTAACTCGTAACTGAATTCTTGTAGCTACTTATGTCCGTTCTTTTCAATTCGTTCAATCAAACCATCTTTTATGTGGATGATTGATTTAGTTTCTTGTGCCACAGACTGCTCGTGAGTAACAATAATAGTCGTTAGTCCGTTTGCATTTAGTTCACCTAAAACTTTCATTACTTCAACGGTGGTAATGCTGTCGAGTGCTCCTGTAGGTTCGTCGGCCAACAGAATTTGCGGTTTCGAAATAATGGCACGAGCAATGGCAACACGTTGTTTTTGCCCACCGGACATTTCGTTCGGCATGTGGTACGCCCAATCTTTAAGCCCCATCTGATCAAGATACTCCATGGCGATCATATTTCTTTTTTTACGGCTTATGTTTTTATAGTACAATGGGAGTGCAACATTTTCCAGTGCATTTTTAAAATTTATCAGATTGAACGACTGGAACACGAATCCGATCATCTCGTTACGATAATAAGCAGCCTGCTTTTCGGATAAGTTCCTGATTAATTTATCATTTAAATGATATTCGCCGGTGTCATAGTTGTCGAGAATCCCTAAAATATTTAGCAAAGTCGATTTTCCTGAGCCGGAAGCTCCCATGATGGAAACATACTCGCCTTTGTCTATTTGCAAATCAATTCCCTTCAACACATGCAATGAAGCTTGCCCCATGTCGTAAGTCTTGTTGATGTTTTTAAGTGTAATCATTTATTTGAGTTTGTAAAGTTCGTAAAGTTTGAAAGTTTATAAAGTTTTTAGCTAATTAATTAACATATTAACTAAACAACCGATAAACTAATACCGAATAACGATGCAAATATATATACTTTTATAGTACTATGCAATACATAGTACTATAAAATAAGAAAAGTTATTAAACGGTATATTTATAAATAATTTATCTATAGACGATTAGTTTTGATTGTATAGATTTATAATTAACTATATTTAACGATAAATGGTTACTTATCATAAGAATAAATAACCATTTATCAGTGTATAATTTCAACTGATTGTGTTAAATATCAATTGCTTCCACTGTGAATCCGGCTTTTCTAAATTGTTGAACCAGTCCATTTTCATCAACTAAATGCATGCAGCCTACGGCAATAAAACATGATTGTGTGGGCAGAATTGTTTTTAGTTGTCTTATCCAATTGTTATTCCTGTCATCAACCAATACTTTCTTTTCTTCAGATGTCATTTGTTCTTCTTCGTTGCCAAATTCAGAGATTTTTTTCAAATCGCCAGACAAATAAGCCTCGTTTAGTTGGGATGATAAAAGCTGTGCTTTGTCGCAATTTTTTACTGTTTGTACCAACGATTCTGCCTGACTTTTCAAAGACATTGAATTAAAAAGGATATTGATTTGCTCATCAATGGTTTCCAAACCAATAATTTTTTTCTTTTCCTTTTTCCCATTTTTCTGAAAAATAATGTCAACCGCTTCAGGTTCTTTCTTTAAGTTATTTTGCACCATATAAAGTTTTACGCTGTATAGAGTACTCAGCATTGTAGGTTTCATTTTTCCCAGTTTATCCAATCCTTTTCCTAGTACTTTTTTCATTGCCGAATCAACCAATGTGTAATCTTCAGCATTTAGCAGATCTCTCATTGTTGTATCTTTCATAAATGCAACTTTTAGTATCTTCATTTGCATTGCCATGATATTACTCATGTCCATTTCTCCTACAACTGCATCGGTTTGCGGAATCAATGCTAGTATTTTATCAAAATTGGCAATCTGTTCTTTCTCAATTAAATGATGAGTTCCGAATAAATAACTAGACTTGGTGAGTCCATTTCCTGAAATTTTCCATAATAATTGTGCTTTGGTGCTAAATGCAATAGTCAATGCTAATAATAGCAAAACAATACTTTTTTTCTTCATATTCAATTAATTGATTTAATATCCGAGAGTAAACCCGGCAACTGTTTTTTCCACATTTGATAATATTTTGTTTTTTCTTTATATAGAGAGTGATGGTTACCTTCTTCAATCAGGATGCCATTTTCTAATATGGCAATTTTATCGGCATCTATTACAGTGCTTAATCTGTGAGCAATTATCAAAATCGTTTTACCTTGTTTTTTTAATGTTTGTATCATCGATTTTACATACTGCTCTGATTCCGAATCTAACGAAGAAGTTGCTTCGTCGAAAACCAATATCTCCGGATTTTTGTACAAGGCGCGAGCTATGGCCAGTCTTTGTTTTTCACCTCCCGAGAGTGAAGCTCCGTTTTCTCCTATTTGGGTGTTGAATCCGTTTGGAAGTTTATCGATGAATTTGACTAAGCCCAATTGTTGAGTAATTGATAAAATACGATCCATATCCGGTTGCAGGTCTCCAACAGCGATGTTGTCAATAATGTTTCCTGAAAATAAATTTAATTGTTGAGGAATCGTGCCAACGATAGCTCTCATACTTTCGTGAGAAAAATGATTAATGTCGACATTATTAATTTTTATCTTGCCGGAATTCAGAGGGTAAAGCTTTTGCAACAGAAAGGCAAGTGTTGTTCCCAAAAGAATCTGAAACAAGATAATGATAAGCATCCCTACGCTTAATAAATTCAACAGATTGAAATTGCCCGTTGGTAATACATTATCGGTAATTTTCTGAATATAAATTGAGGTGGATAATCCGAGAATTGTATAAAAAATTGCGCCGGTTAAGCTTTGTGTGAGAACACTTTTGTGAGGCGCAAGAAGAAAAACAAACCGTTTGAAGTTGGAAACTTTTTCATTTTCTTCAACAAAATCGTCGTCAGGAATAAGCAGTATCAATACACCTGACCATTGTTTCATAAATTCTTCGATGGCAAAAGTATGCATTTCACCATCTGCAGGATCCATATAAGTTATGTTGTCATTTTTAATTTTATAAATGACAACATAGTGATGAAGTACTAACTCGTTGCGCTCAATAACAATGTGTGCAATTGAAGGAAGCGGGATTTTAGCTAGCGACTCCTGATTTCCTTTTACACCTTTTGCCGAGAAACCAAGTTTCTCGGCTGCTTTTACCATCCCTAGGACGTTTGTTCCTTTTGTATCTGTTCCGGCAATCTGACGAATGCGTGCAACCGGCATTTCCAGCTTATAATGGGAAGCTACGGAAGCCAGGCAAGCTGCGCCACAATCGGTAATATCTCTTTGTTTTACTTTTGTGCTCATTCGTTCTTTGCTATAAGTTTCGGATTTAACCAGTTATCTACTTTGTCGAAGAGCAATTGCCAAAGGCTGCGACGATTCAACTGAAATTGTGCTGTGAAAGTCAACCCTTTTTGAATTGTACCTTCATATCCGTTTTTCAACTGTAAGGAGTTTTTTTCTAAAGTGCATCTTACCCGAAACATCGGTTTCTGGTCGATCAATACCACATCACTCAATACTTGCATTACTTTTCCCTGAATCATTCCCCAATCATTATAATTAAATGCATCGAACTGGAAAGTGACCGGTTGATTGTTTTGTATATAACCGATATCGGCCGGTGAAATATAGCATTCGGCCAGCAGAACCTGATCCGAAGAAATATAAGCTAACGTTTGGGCTGGTGAAATAAAGTTTCCTTTCTGAAAACCTGCTACCTGAATCAACGTTCCTGTTATAGGAGCAAGAATCACATATTGCTGTTTTTCTTTTTCAATTTGTTTGATGTTGGAGAGTAAATCAATGTTTTGCTGGTTCAATGTTGTTTGTTCGGCAACCCAATTGCTTTGATAGTCTTGCTCCAGAGCCTTTAACTGTTCATACGCTTTTTCGTAGTTGTTTTTCGATTGCAGATATTCGTAATTGGAAATTACCCGTTGTTCGGATAATGTTTTTTGAGTAGCCAACTCTTTTTTAAGATACTCAACAAAAATTTGTTGTTCGTTAAGTTTTGCTTTGTAACGTTGATATTCACCCCGGTATTTAGGTGTGAGAAGTTGGCTGTATTTACCAGATAGCAAACATGCCATGTCGGAAATAAAAAGATCATTTTCCTGTATTTTTTTATTTGCCAGTGCTATTTGTTCGTTTAGTTTGTCGGAATTTAAAACAATTAGCGTATCACCTTTCTGAACGCTTTTGTTTTCAAGCATTCGATAGGAAACAACTTCGCCGTACAATGCCGATTGAATAGTGGTATTTTCGTACGGCGAACGAATTACACCGCGGCTCTGTGAAGTGATATCCACATGCACCAGCGGCAATGAAACGAAAACAATCAGGATCATTAACAGAATTAAACCATAGATTACCTTGCTTTTTTTACTAATGTAAGCATGGTAACATTCTGCTGTGTTTTCTATAATTTCGGGAGGGAAGAGTTGTGGCATTACCTATCTGCTTTTTTATAAAGCTATACTGATTTCTTTTTGTTTTTTAATGAGTATAATAAAAATGCAATACATGTAAAAGCAATAAATCCTTCTGTGTGTGAAAGAAAGCTTGTATTGTAATACAATAAATCTTCTTTTTTAATTAGACTGTTAAATAATGAATAAAGGACATCAAATCCTATAAATAAAGCAGAAATAATAGAAAATATTTTAATAAAATCAGATTGTTCTTTAAATGAAACATATATGACGGAAATCATTGCTGCAGCAGTTGCAATTAATCTGGGTATTGAGTCAATCGAGATGTTTACAGTTAATAAGAAATATGATATAGCAACAAAATAGATTATGCTAAGAATAATGACTGTAATAGTTATATGTTTTATTTTCAGATACTTGTTATGATTTATTATTAAGTCTAAATGTTTTTTCGATTTAGACTTAATAATTTTGTTGTTTTTACATAAATATAGCTGCTCTTATAGAACACTCGATCATAACCATATAATAGGTTATTTTACACTCTCGGCCTAACCATTCTGTAAATGATAGTGATAGCTCACTTCCTCCATTTATTGAGATCAATTCTTCTGTTTCTAAATTGTAAACATTTAGACTCTTATTTTTATTTGTTTCCATATTATTGATTTTTTTAAATTTTAAATAGAATTCCAACCGTTCATGAATGCAGCTGCGTGTGCTCTAGGGTTTGATAAAACTTCATAAATATAAAATGCAGCAACAAACTCAAGTACGATAAGACTCCCACCTTCTGTTTTTCTAATTTCCATCTCAGTTATTTCCTGAACGCCATAGTTGTTTAAATCAAAGTTTTTCATTTTTTGTTTAATAAATTAAATTCTAATGATTTGATACCGCAACTTAAAAGCCTGCGGCTTGACTCTTTGTATTCGCGAAATACGGATACAAAGGTATGTTCCTTCCGTCTGAAAAATTAGACGGAGCCGAAAAAGTTAAATTGCCGCCGTTAATTTTCTTTAATTCTTCCGGTTCATCAATAGTCTCTACTTTAAATGAAATTGTTTGGTTTACTTCTTTTTTATAAAAGAATGTTTCATGCTTACGCGAATATTCAATAGGTAAATCTAAAGAGCTCAGATCGTCAATTAATTTATATAAAGTGGCTCTGGATATTCCTAATCGTTCGGCTAATTCTTTTGGTGCGCAGGTTCGTCTGGCTAAAATGAGTGCATGAAGTTTTTCAATACGGTTTAAGTTTTGTCGCAAATTCATAATTAAATTTTAATGGGACTCTCTCTCTGTTTAGTTGCCATTATTAAATTATGAGTTTCTTAATTTGATATGGAATCATTCAACTTTTATCTTGCTTGGTTTGCGCTGCAATATTAGTCCTAATTAAGTTAATTACATGTCATCGTTCGCTACTATTTTACACACAATTCTATCATTTTATTGTTAAATAAACTAAAATACTTTTGTCGACATAATCACCCGGCAGGTTATGAACCTGTCGGGTGATACTAGAAATTTCATTTTTCAATTCTCTATATTCAACAAAAACTTTTCATAAATACTCAGGTTTATTCTAATCTGTTATGGCTTGATATTCACTTATACCATTGTTTGAGGCTTGCTATATTGTTTTGTTTCTCCATTAATTCTAAGTGATATTATTCGATGTTAATTTTTTACAGAGCAGAAGATTTTCGCTCGAAAAAGTTTTTAGCTTGTATGGCATGCATAGCAGCAGTAGTAGCAACCGTTTGATTTTGGATATGTTTCTTTTGCATTTTCTACAGCATCTGCACAATTAGAGTAATAACCTAAATACTTTCGGTTAACAGAGGTCGGCAAATACTGACATGATTCTTTATGCACTTCATGATCTCCATTGGATTGTGCATTTGTGTTTACATAATAGTAATCCATGCGTTTGTAATTTTAGAGGTTAATATTTTTTACGAATATAATCTACTCCGAAGCAGTTTCAGTTTTGGTACTTGTATGGCTATTGAAAGCGGCTTTTACGGCTTCGTCGAGCTTGGCATACAGTTCACGCCAGCCGGGTTGCGAAATCATTGTTCTCACCATGGTTAAATAGGTGCGGAGAACCGATTCTAATTCGCGGCGAATGCCGGTGGCTGTGTTCATCAGTTTTAGTTCGGAGTTTTCTCCGGCTGCTTCGTTGAATATCTTTTCGAAATTTGTCTGACTGTTTTTCAGATCATTAAACATAGTTGCCAACTGCATGTTCTGAATTTTAGCCATATTTTCGGGCATTTCGAGTTCCTCTATCAGTTTCTTGAGTTGCGCTGTTTCCTCGGCGTATTTGTACTTGACCAGATCGAAGCTGTATTTTCCCATTAATGCGTAAATATCCGCAGCATCCTGCCGGTAGGGTGATGTGTCGATACGTGAATGCCCGTAGAGTATACTTTTGATGCCTGTAAAAAAGTTGTCGCGTTCGCCATCGGCTTTCATTAGTAGTTTTCCTTTTCCGCTAAAAGTTTTTTTTGTATAAACATTGTCGTAGTATGCATATTCCGCTGTCAGCGCAGTGAGTAGCGGATTGTTGGCTAAAACGGCGAAAGCCGGCTCGTTGGAAATGGAGATGACCCGCTGGCATAGTGTGGCCAGATCTTTGGTGGTAAGTTGTGAGAATGACATTTTCATAAGTTTTAATTTTTAGTGATTATTCTTTTGCCCCCGGGCATCGCTATTCTAAATGTTGGTCTTACAGGTGCTTTGCCTTAAGCCGTTTAAACGTATTTTTGCTTATTCCACCGGATTCATCCGTTCCGAACAGCCCAAACTTATTTAGCCAAATGGCTAAAGACTTCGTAGCACTTCCGACCGTTTTAGCCAACCGGCTATACCTGTGCAGTTGCTTACGATTGTTTTCGCCATTTAGTTAAACAAGTCCAACTATATAGGTTTTGCTTCGCCAACCCGCTAAACATATTCAACCATCTAGGGTTGGTTGCGCCAAATGTAACTTACTCTATAAAATCGTTTCTTTTAAGGAAAATGTCCGCACCATATTTCTTTTAGGTTCACTATTACTATTTTCGGTTTAGGGGTAATGGCGCGGACAGTTGTCTTAAAATTTTGAATTAAATATTTTAGTCAGGAGGAAAACGTAAAAATAATCAGGTAGTGATCTGCCTGATTATTTTACTGAATAAATAGAATCTACGACTAAACCCATACTCTAATTGTAGTTCCATCGGGTTGAGGTACCTCTATCCATGTTCCACCATTGATTTTCAACATCTCTGCTTTTGTCATTTTCTTCAATTTTGAAGCATCAATATTCTTCTTTTTCATGTCAGTTGATTTTATTATTAATTGATGCTACAATAGTATCGTAATTTGTTTTATCAATAACTAACAGGCAATTACTTATTTACTCACGGACTTCTCACTTTTTAGATAAAATTTCGTAACAAAAAACTGTTCTCTTTAACATGTGTTAGTGTTAGAGAAGAATATTGATTGAAAAATGAGTGCGGTAATGAAAATTTTATTATTTTTACGGCTTCAAATATAACAGAATCAACTACTTTACAAAAAGGTTAGCAATTTGTTTGTGTTTTATTAAGTTGTTAATCAGAAGAGCATTGTTATGATCTCATTGAACAAAAAAATCGTTTAAGATCATTAAATCCACAACTCATTTCAGTTATCGTTATAATAAGTCTTGCGACCATATTATCAGCTCAGGCTTATTTGTTTATGATTATTATTGTACCACCCGTGATGGATTAAACAGGGAAATCAATTCTATCATACATGATGTTTTCAGGAAGGATTTAAATGCAAGAAATACCTTCTATAAGCATTTAGTGGGAGAAGATACACTCAAAACACCTCCGCCTCCAACAAAAAGTAACTCGGCTGGATATTCAATGTCAGATGTGGCTAAATATAAAAACAATCTGGCTGAGATGCTTGAATTAGTTATGAATCGGTTTGTGAGTAAAACGGTGCCTATGAAGATGTCTAGCCTCGACAGTATTGCCGGAGACATTTTGCGTTCAAAAGGAATTCGCTCATCGTATCAAATTTATTTAATTGATTCACCTTCAAAAAAAGTAATCAATAAATCGAGGGCTAATGCACCCTTTTCTATCTTTGAAATATCGTCGGAGAATCTCAATATCGACCTAAATGAACAGTTTTCGCTTCAACTAATACTTATTAATCCTTTTGGATTGATTTTCAAACGCATGGGGATTATGTTAGTTACAACGCTGATATTTATAATTATTTGTCTATTGGCATTTAGATATCTCCAGAACATACTGGCAAAACAAAAACAATTGGTTATTTTTAAAAACGAGTTTTTAGGAACTATTGCTCACGAACTAAAACGTCCGGTGGCCAGTTTATCCTTTAATCTCGACTGCCTGTTGTTGCCGGCATTTGTCGAAGATCAGGTGAAGCATAATTTGTTAGTGACTCGTTCTATAAGTGCTACAACAGAATTGAATAATACAATTAACATGATTGTATCTTTGGCAAAAGTGGAAGAAGGATTGTTGAAGTTGAACAAAGAGCCAGTGGACCTGTCTAAGCTTTTTATCGATCTGAAAAATCGTTTCATGAACTATCCCGTAAAAAATATTGAGATTAAAACAGATTTCGAATCGCAAGCTACTACTGTTAGTGCCGACGAACAGTTGCTCACCCAGTGTTTTGCAAACCTGATTGATAATTCGATTAAATATTCGGGAAAAGAAGTGGTGATAGTTATTCAGGTGCAACGTTCAGATAAATGGATTGTAATTTCTATACAGGACAATGGATTTGGGATTCCGAAAGAGAAACTGCCGGTTATTTTCGATAAATACACACGATTAGAACCTGATAATACAAAAATAAACGGATTTGGAATCGGTTTGAATTACGTAAAAACGATTGTTGAAAAACACGAAGGTGAAGTAAACGTTCATAGTTATCCGGGTGAAGGTACGAAATTCAGCATCCTATTGCCTAACGCGTAAATAATTTTACACATCTAACCGATTAAACAACTCAACAATTACACAACTCAACAACTCAACAACTCAACAACTCAACAATTAAACGATTAAACAACTACATACCTCAACATCCGATGAAAAAAAAAAGTTTTGATAATAGAAGATGATGTAAACCTGGGTACAACGCTACAGGGAGCTCTCGAAATGCAGGACTATAAAGTATCATATCTCACTTGTGGCGATTATGCATTAACTGAAATCAATAGTTTTGAGCCTGATATCATTATATTGGATGTGATGCTGAATGGGGCATTGGATGGATTTGAACTGGCTCGTAAAATACGTTTCGAACGGGAAACACCGATTCTGTTTACCACTTCCAGAGATAGTACTGAGGATCTTAAAGAGGGATTCGAGGTAAGAAACAGCGATTATGTACGCAAACCGTATAAGTTTGTGGAAGTAACACTTCGGATGGCTAATTTGCTTTCTGGAAAAAATGAAACTTCTGGTCCGAAAGAAACACGGATTGGATCGTTTTTCTTTAATCATCAGGAACAATCGTTGAAATACGAAGCCGAAAAGATAAATTTGAGCGCTTCTGAAGCTGCGGTTCTGAATCTTTTGTGTCAAAATACAGGTGATTTTATAAAACGTACTGACATTGTAAAATCGGTATGGAATGAGGATGACTTTAGAATGAAAGAGGCGACACTAAACAATATAGTTTCCGCTTTGCGAAAATATCTGAGTCAGGACAGACGAATTATTCTCGAGAGTAGAATCGGGTTGGGAGTGAGGTTGTTAATGGAATGAAAAGAGACATTTGAAAGAAGATAAAAAAGGTTGGCAAACTGCCAACCTTTTTCTATGAATAGGCATTATTTCTGAACAACCAGATATTTCGATACGCTCCAGAATTTAGTAGGATCGCTTATTTCGATTGTAATTTTATTGTCACTACCTTTTACCAAAGCGTAGCTTCCTTGTGGATGTGCTGAAAGAATTTTAGCTGTTTTGCTATTGGTAGGCAGGGAAGATAATTTTCGTAAATCTACCTTTGTGAAAACGCTTTTGTCGAAGTCGGCAGCTAAAATCTTTTTGCTTTGGAAAAGTCCGGTATTTGTAAGTATCTTGGCTGTTTTAAGTTCACTCGAAGTGGCTATACAATACCAAACTGTGTTCAAATTGGTGTCTTGTCCTTCTATAGTGGACTTTTGTTGTTCCATTACGTTTTGCTGTTCTGCTATGTTCTTACTTTGCAGGTCAACGGTACTGGTTAGTTCCGAGATTTTGATGTTTTTTTGCTCCAGTTCGGCTTGCAATGATTCAATCTGAGTGGTTTTTTCGTCCAATTGCATTTGCAATCGCTTAATAGTTTCCGATAGTTTGCTGTTGGTGCGTCCGGCTTTGGCTTCAAGTTTCTTTAATTCTTCAATTTTAGCTTTGTTTTGCTCAATATTTTCTTTGATAGCTGTCATTTGAGCTGCAATGATTTCTCTTTTGTTAGTGGTTTTTCCTTCCACTCCTTTCAAATTGACCTGAATTTCTTTTTCGTTTTTGTTGATTTCCGAGAATCCTGTTTCTATATCATTCAGTATAACAAGTGTCTCGTTGTAATTGGAAGTAAGCATTTCTTTTTCCATTGCCAATGAATCCCGTTGAGCTACAAGTGCTTTGTATTTAGCAGTATCTTCAACGCACGATACTGATATAAGTGTGATGACCGCAATAATTGCATAAAAAAATTTGTTTGCTTTCATTTCTTTTTTTTTAATTTAGTTGGTTAATAATTTTTACTATAATGATTAACTTATAAATAACATTTTTATTGTAGTTATTGTTTGATAAAGGTGAACAACTTTGTCTGTAAATTTAAAATGAGAATAAAATAAATTGCTTTTGAAATGCAGAAAAAAGATATGATTGTTTGATAAATGCTATAATTAAAGTTGTTAATGTCTAAATTATTTATTCTAATACACAATAGTGTGTTATATTTATAGTTAAATTATTGAAAATCAATTAATTATCTTGTTTTAAAATTTGGTTAACTCCATGAAAATCAGTATCTTTATAGATTATACCACTAATTTATAAAGTATGATTTTCACAGAAGTTAACACT
>QKGU01000292.1 GCA_003250325.1 Paludibacter sp. | reverse complement strand
TTTTCGCTACATTCGTTACCGGATTTTCTCACATGCTGAGTACGATAATCATAGGTATTATTGTTGGTTTTGTAGGTATTAAACTTTCCGAAAGTTACAGTGAAATTACTTCTCTTGCCGCTCCTACTATTCTTCTGGGGATGGGTATTGTCTTTCTAATCTTAGATTTCAGAACTTCAAAGCATCACCATCACTTTGATATTGAGGAAGAAAGAATAAAGAACAAACGTTCTAAAACGGCTATTATCACTTCGTTAGGTCTGGCAATGTTCCTTACTCCGTGCCTTGAAATTGAGGTTTTCTACTTTCAGGCAGCAAATTATGGCTGGCCGGGTATTATTGTAGTTTCTGCAGTCTATCTTGTCATGACGCTGTTATTTATGCTTCTGCTCGTTCATTTAGGACTTAAAGGAATCGACCGTTTCAATTCCAACTTTTTGGAACGTCATGCCAAAAGTATTACCGGAGTAATTCTAATAATCTTAGGATTTATCGCCTATTTCGTGGAATTCTGATTTTCAAAGACTTCAGTTCTCAATTTAGCAAATTTATATTTCCACTTTACGGGAATAAATAAGTTACATTCTGTAAAAAATTTGACTTAATTGCTCGTAATTTTAAATATAGCTTGTTAACAGCTGTGAGTTTTTATCTTCCTTTTTGAAAATAATTCGTACTTTTGCAGTCGAATTTACATTTTAGAAATCAATTTGTGTATTATAAATGAGTGTTGTAGAAAAAATTAAGAATGCAGAATCAACTGCTTTTTCGTTCGAATTATTGCCGCCGTTGAAAGGAAACGGTATAGAAACCGTATACAGAACAATCGACACATTGCGTGAATTCGATCCGAAATACATAAATATAACCACTCATCGCAGCGAATTGGTTTTCAAAGAAAATACCCAGGGATTTTTCGAACGTGTTGCTGAGCGTCATCGTCCCGGAACTGTTGCCATTGCAGCTGCTATCCAGAACAAATACAAAATATCGGTAGTGCCTCATATTATTTGCAGTGGCTTTACCCGCGAAGAAACTGAATATGCTTTAATTGACCTCCAGTTTTTAGGTATCACCGATTTATTGCTTTTACGTGGCGACAAAGCAAAGCATGAGCGTGAATTTTCACCAACCGGTCATAAAAACGCAACCGAACTGCAGGTTCAGGTAAACAATTTCAATCAGGGCTTGTTTTTAGATGGTTCAAAAATAAAATCGTTAACTTCGCCTTTTTCTTACGGAATGGCTTGTTATCCTGAGAAACATGAAGAAGCTCCAAATTTGGATTCTGATTTATATTACGCAAAACAAAAAGTAGATGCAGGAGCCGAATATCTTGTTACTCAGATGTTTTTCGACAATCAGAAGTACTACGATTTTGTAGAAAAATGCAAAGAAAACGGTATTAATGTCCCGATTATTCCGGGAATTAAACCGATCACATTAAAAAATCAATTGACTGTTTTGCCTAAGATTTTCCATACAGATATTCCGGAGGAATTTGCCAGCGAACTACGCAAATGCAAATCGGACGAAGAAGCGGTAGAAGTGGGCGTTGAATGGTGCGTGAAACAAGCAAATGATTTGAAGGCACACGGAGTGCCAAGTATTCATTTTTATAGCATGATGGCCACGCAAAGCGTAAAAAGAGTGGCTAAAGCTGTTTATTAAAATTTAGAACATGAGTTTTATTTTTGCCTTTATAATGTTTATTCTTCTTATCGGGTTGTTTATTGTTTTCTCGATATTTGGATTTATTCGCTCTATTTTCGGTTTCGGGAAGCGTTCCAATCCACAAAATCAACATTCTGATTCATTCGAGAAAGCGGCCTCAAAATCAAAAATATTTGGCAAACAAGAGGGAGAGTACGTTGATTTTGAAGAAGTAAAAGAATAATAAGAGAAAGTTCAGATAACAAACTGAACTTCTTTGAAGTAAAACCCTTTCCGTTCGCCCGATAAAGTTTGAAGTTCCAGTTGGCCGTCCGGATGAACCGAACATATTTCAGCCTCAAACTGCTCATTATCTGATCGGTATAAATAAAATCCGTTTCGCCGGTATAAAGCATTCGCATACTGTCTCCTGATTTGCGAAGCATCAAGGTTTTGACACGACTTAATTATATTCTCCTGAATATCATGCATCATTTTCCTTCGTCCAATGCTTTTGCCTGTAATTTGAATCAATGAAACCGGATTGGGAGCATCGCTTCGAAATTCTTTTTGATTTACGTTAAGTCCGATGCCAATAACGACCGCCTTAAAACTTTTTCCCTGTAACGAATTTTCGATTAAAATTCCACCCAGCTTTTTATCGTTCCAGTAAATATCGTTTGGCCATTTTATAGAAATATGGTCAGTGTATTTGTCCAGCACATTTTTTATGGCAAGGCTTACCAATTGCGATATCAGGAACTGTTGCTCAATCGGAATTTGTTTTGGGAAAATAACCATGCTAAACAACAAATTCTTTCCAGCTTCCGACTCCCACGAGTTTCCGATTTGCCCTTTTCCTGCCGTTTGGAAATCGGTGTATAAAACAAACCCTTCAGGTAATTCTCTTTCGCGAATCATCTTCCAGAGCAATTCATTGGTAGAGTTTATTTGCTTTACAAATTGGTAATCTGACATTTTTGAGAAGTTTGATTATTCATTAATAACAGAAAAGAAAAAAAAATATTAAATTGACAATAAAAATTCCTCCATTTTCTTGATTACCGATTTTGAGCTGCCGTTAGCATTGTTTACTAACAAGGCAAAAGCATATTTTTTCCCATTTTTATCAATGTATCCGGCATAGCACTTTACTCCTGCTAAGGTTCCGCTTTTAGCATGAACTTTTCCTTTAAGTGGAGTTTTTTCCAAGAATGTAGCTAATGTCCCGCTTTCGCCCGAAACAGGCAACGAATTGAAGAAAGCAGTTTTGTTTTTACTTACTTTATCCATATAAGTGAGTAATTCCACGAAAAAATTTGCAGAAACCATATCAGTTGGAGAAAGCCCGGAACCATCGTATTGCACCAACTGACTTACGGGCAATAATCTTGACTTCCAATAATCGTGTATCACACGAATAGAAGCATTTGCCGAAGCATTTGTTCCCTCGTATCTGGTACCAATATAACGGAAAATGGCCTCCGCAAAATGATTATTGCTTTTATAGTTTGTTTCCTTTATTATTTCGGCAAGCGAAGGCGAATAATACTTATAAATCACC
>QKGU01000383.1 GCA_003250325.1 Paludibacter sp. | reverse complement strand
GTTACCGGCAGTAGACGAATTATTGAAAGAAAATATTTTCGTAATGGATTCGGATCGTGCATCTTCGCAGGAAATCCGTCCGCTGAAGATTCTGATTCTGAATTTGATGCCTGTAAAAGTTACTACCGAAACTGATTTGATCCGTTTGCTGTCGAACTCACCTTTGCAGATTGAGATTGACTTTATGCACATGGAAAGTCATACTTCGAAAAATACGCCAATAGAACATCTAATCACTTTTTACAAAACTTTTGATGAAATTGAGCAGAGTAATTACGACGGTATGATTATCACCGGAGCACCTGTAGAACAACTGGAATTTACTGAAGTGACCTATTGGAATGAGATTACCAAAATAATGGATTGGGCGAAAAATCATGTTACGTCTACTTTCTTCATTTGCTGGGCTGCTCAGGCCGGCTTGTATCATTATTACGGCATTCCAAAATATCCGTTGCAGGAAAAAATGTTTGGTGTTTTTGAACATGTAAACTTCGATAAGTTGAATCCTATTTTCCGTGGTTTCGACGATATTTTTTATGTGCCGCATAGTCGTCACACCGAAGTGCGTGCAGAAGATATTTTGAAGAATCCAGAGTTGACGCTTCTTTCTGAATCACCTGAATCAGGCGTGTACATGGTAATGGCTCGCAATGGACGCGAATTTTTCATTACCGGTCATTCCGAATATTCTCCAAATACGCTGGATACTGAATATAAACGTGATTTGGCGAAGGGACTGCCGATTAATATGCCACGCAATTATTACCTGAATGACGATCCGAACAATGAACCCCTGGTTCGTTGGAGAAGTCATGCGAATTTGTTGTTTACCAACTGGCTCAACTATTTTGTATATCAGGAAACTCCATACGACCTGACAACTATACATTAATTCCCATTTTTAGTTTATGGTTAAACGTTCTGTTGAGCTTCTTGCTCCCGCGAAAAATCTTGAATGCGGTTTGGAAGCAGTAAATCATGGTGCTGATGCTGTTTATATTGGTGCTCCTCAATTTAGTGCCCGAGCCGCTGCCGGAAATTCAATTGAAGATATCGAAAAGCTGGTTCATCATGCACATCAATATCGTGCAAAAGTGTTGGTTGCGATGAATACGATTTTTACTGACAATCAGCTAGCTGATGCAGAGAAACTGATCCATCAAATTTATAATGCCGGTGCCGATGCATTAATCGTTCAGGATATGGGAATTCTGAAACTCGATTTGCCGCCTATCTCGCTTCATGCCAGCACTCAAACCGATAACAGAACGGTCGAGAAAGTGAAATTCTTGCAGGATGTTGGTTTTTCGCGTGTGGTGTTAGCGCGTGAATTGACGTTGAAACAAATTGAAGAAATTTCTGCAAAAACAGATGTCGAACTTGAAGCTTTTGTACACGGTGCGTTGTGTGTGAGTTACAGCGGTCAATGTTATATGAGCGAAGCCATGAGCGGACGTAGTGCCAATCGGGGACAATGTGCGCAATATTGCCGTTTGCCTTATCATTTGCTGGATGCGGATGGAAATATGCTGTTAAAGAACAAACATTTACTTTCGTTGAAAGATTTGGATCAGTCAGATTCTCTGGAAGAAATGTTGCAGGCCGGAATCACTTCGTTTAAAATTGAAGGACGATTGAAAGATGTTGATTATGTGAAGAATATCACAGCTTATTATCGAAAAAAACTGGATGGTATTTTAGATGGGAATTCCAGTTTTAAACGTGCTTCTTCCGGTAAAACCACTTTCTTTTTTGAGCCAAATCCTGAAAAAAGTTTTCGCCGAAGCTCTACCGACTATTTTCTACACGGAAGAAAAGCGGATATTATTCAGGCGGAAACTCCAAAATCGCTGGGCGAACCGATTGGCAAGGTAACTTATATCGGACGCAATTTTTTCGAAGTTCAAAATGGTAGCTTGCTGAATAATGGCGATGGACTTTGTTTTATCAATAAGCAAGGTGATTTAACGGGTTTCAGAGTGAATAGTGTTGACCACCTCACCTCAACCCTCTCCAAAGGAGAGGGAGTAAAAGGAAAAGAAAGAGTTCGAATACTTCCTGCAGAAATGCCAAATATGAATACTGGTGCAATGCTATACCGAAATCAGGATCAGGCTTTTGAGAGGGTATTGAAAGGAAAAACAGCAGAACGAAAAATAGGAGTGAAGCTGTTTTTTAAGGAATCGGAAAATGGTTTCACACTTCAGTTAATCGACGAAGATAATATTTCGTATGTATATTCCATAGCTTGCGAAAAACAACTTGCTCAGAAACCGGAAACGGTACATGACAATATTAAAAATCAACTTTCTAAGCTTGGTAATACCATTTATCAAGCTTCTGAAATTCATGTTGATATTTCTGAACCGTGGTTTTTCCCTGTTTCGCAATTGAGTGAATGGCGCCGACAGGCTATTGAAATGCTTAGCTCCGAGCGTGATAAATGTTATGCAAGAGAATCAAGGAAGGAAGGTTCGAGTGCGGAATATCCGGTAAAAAAACTGACATATTTAGGAAATGTAACCAATAAGCTTTCCGAAGAGTTTTACAGGGAACATGGAGTAGAGGAAATCATGACCGGATTCGAAATCAAAGCGGAAGAAGGCGTTCCTTTAATGTTCACAAAACATTGTATCAAATTTACTATGGGCTGGTGTCCGAAAGAAGGATATAAATCAGAATTTAAAGAACCTTTGTTTTTAAAGAATAACAACCAAATTTACAAACTCACTTTCGACTGCAAGCTTTGCGAAATGAAAATTTCGAAAAATCAATAAATTGAGTAAAAACCTTATTTGTAATAAAAAAAGTTTATTGAAATACATTTCAATAAACTTTTTTTATTTGTTTCTAATAATCAGTTGATTGTGTTTTTATTCGCTGATTATTTGTCTATTTCTGTTTTATCGGGATTGTTAGATTAAGCGTTTTTTGCTTTTACTACAATCGCTTTGAAAGCTTCAGGGTGATTCATTGCTAAATCGGCTAATACTTTGCGGTTCATTTCGATACCTGATTTGTGCAAAGCGCCCATTAATTTTGAATAAGACATACCTTCCAAACGTGCAGCTGCATTGATACGTTGAATCCACAATGCGCGGAAATTACGTTTGTTGTTTTTGCGGTCGCGGTATGCATATTGCAACCCTTTTTCCCAAGTATTTTTGGCTACGGTCCATACATTACGACGGCCTCCAAAATAACCTCTAGTGAGGCTTAAA
>QKGU01000226.1 GCA_003250325.1 Paludibacter sp. | reverse complement strand
GCTGCTCCAGCAATTCCAAGTTCAGGAAAGCCTAATTTGCCAAAGATCAAGACGTAATCGAGAAGAATATTTACAACTGCGGTTATAATGGATGAGGTTGTAAGAATTCTTGTATCAGTAATTCCGACATAAAGGGCTCTGAAAATTACGGTAAGAAAAACAAAAAAATAGCCATAGATCCTCCAATCGAGATATTCAAGGGCTGCAACATATATCTTCTCGGAACTTACCAAAAATTTCATTAACTGCGGAGCCCAAAGAATTGTTGCCAGAAATATGAGTGTTGAAAGTAGCAGATTAAAAATTAATCCATTGTTGAATATTGGTCCAATCTGATTGAAGTTCCCTTCTCCGTTTCGGCGGCCAATTAATATTTGTACACCCTGACTAAATCCAAAACCGACCATATAAACTGCAAAATAGAAAACTCCTGCAATAGCAGAAGCTCCCAATGCAATCTCGCTTACACGACCCAGAAAAGCAGTGTCAGTTACATTTATGATATTCTGAGCAACGAGCGTCAGAACAATAGGGTATGTTATTTTAAGAATGTTTTTTGTTGAATTCACAGGTAAAAATAAGTGCGTTGAAAAAATAAGTTGCAAAGGTAATATTTATTGAATAAATATTTGTTTTTGGTTAGTTTGTTTCTTGTAATTTTATTATACAACTGTAAAACTGATACTTCAGTTTAATCCGGTCTCTCATTTGTCAATGTGAGTGGTTAAATTTAATAAATATTATTGTTTAAGTGTTATTTATCTGGATTGCAATTTATAATTGATCATTTGATTACAAATCAAAAACAATTACGTCTTATTCTAAAAATAAAAATGTAATAAGATCATTTTTAATAAGTGAATGATTCGTAGTAATTAACAATCTTATTTCTATAAACAAACTATATCAAATGGATCACAAAAGAAATCGAAAAATGAATTGTGGGTTTTTCAGAATTCCCAATTCAATTTATGCAACTTTGATTTTAATCTCATGCATGTTGCTTAATCCTATGCATATGTTTTCGCAGGGCACAGCAACCAAAACCGCTGACCAGATTACCGTAAAAGGTCAGATTCTGGATGAGAAAAAACTACCTATTATCGGAGCATCAGTACTTGTTGAAGATTCGAAAACAGGAACAATTACTGACCTGGACGGGAATTTTACTATTAAAGCCTCATCTAATTCAACTCTTGTAATTTCTTATATAGGTTATGTCAGCCAAAAGGTAAAAGCTACTCTCAAACCGTTGGTAATAACAATGGCCGAGGATGTCGCAAAACTGGATGAAGTGGTTGTTGTCGGATATGGAGCTGTAAAAAGAGCCAATTTAACGGGAGCAGTTTCCAGTTTAAGTATGAAAGAAGTTGCAGATTTTCCTGCAGCTAATTTGGCCTCAGTTATCAGTGGTACCATGCCTGGAGTACATGTTAATGAGCCAACAGGTAACCCTTTAGGAAATTCAACAATTTCAATTCGTATAAATGGTTCATTTTCTTCATCAGGAGAACCTTTATATGTTATAGACGGGTTTATTCGTGATGTTACCGCTTTTAACTTGCTTGATCCATCTGAAATAGAAAGCATATCAGTTCTGAAAGATGCTTCTGCTACTGTTTATGGGGTTCGTGGTTCAAACGGCGTTGTGCTGGTTGCCACTAAAATGGGCAAGACAGGAAAACCTAAAGTGAATTATTCGGCATCTTACGGTACAAATCAGGGAATTCAAATGCCGGAAATGATGTCGGCTTACGAGCAGGGAGTTGCTCTTAATGATTTGTGGAATCAGGAAATAACTTATAAATACGGTGGTGTAAATACTGATAATCGTGTGTTCTTTAGCGATGCAGAATTGCAGAAAATGAAGACCTTAGATTACAACTGGATTGATTTAGCATGGCATGATTCACATAATACCCGTCATACATTGAATGTGAGTGGTGGATCGGATAATGTTCGTTACTTTATTGGTGGATCATACATGTACACTGATGGTAATTTCTCGAATTTGAGTGTGAACAGATACAATATAAAATTGGGAATTCAAGCAAATATCACAAAGAATTTGAAAGGTGATTTTGACATGAATTACTCACAAAAAGATGCAAACCAGCCTTATAATTCATTAGATACTGAACCTGATAGGATGTATGGCACTTTTAGTGAATTGGCTCGTACACCTCGTTATTTCCAGCCATATATTAATGAATTGCCTGTTTATACTGGTGCAACAAATGCAATTAACGCTCTGGAAATGTTGAATTCCGGTTCATACAAAAGGAGTAACTCAACTGATTTTGCTTCGGGTCTGTCTTTGGAATATACATTTGATCAGGTAAAAGGTCTTAAAGCTAAGATATCCGGAAATTACAGTAAAAATTCGGGATATGGAAAAACTTTATCTAAACCATATACTATTTATAGATTTGAAGATGATGCTGAATTTCCACATCTATTGTCAACCACTCAATTGCCATATTCGGATGCGAACTATTCTAAAGAAGTTCTGAATGGTGATAAGATTCAGGAATCTGCGAGTTTCTCGTATGCCTATCAGTTGAATCCTCAGATTTCATATGCTAATAAATTTGGAAATCATAATATAAATGCTTTAGTTCTTTATGAACAATCTGAAAGTGGGGGTAATGGTTTGAACGAAAGTCGTTCAACAGTCATAATTCCTAATTATGAAGTGATGGCGGGCTATACCGAATCGACACAAACTACTGCTTCAAATATTAATACTCTCAATCGTCGTCAGTCATTTATTGGTCGTTTGAATTATAATTATGCCGATAAGTACTTTGTTGAAAGTGCAGCTCGTTATGAAGCGTCTACCAACTTTGCACCAGAGTATCGTTGGGGATTGTTTTCTTCTGTTTCATTAGGTTGGAGAGTTTCTGAAGAAAAATTCTTTAAAGATAATATCCATTTTATGGACAATCTGAAGTTGCGTACTTCTATTGGTCGTATGGGTGACGATAGAGCAACAGCTAATCAATGGCGGTCAAGTTATGGATTAAATAGCACTACTTTAATAGGTGGAGGAGCATATTCTACAAATCTGAAACCTTCAAATGGTGGTTTGGTTTATTATAATGCAACCTGGGAAAAATCGGATATTTATAACGGTGGTATTGACATGCAATTCTTTAGAGATTTGTCTGTAAATATCGATGGATTTTATAAACATACATTTGATATTTTGAACACACCTCAAAGCACATTCCCTCA
>QKGU01000158.1 GCA_003250325.1 Paludibacter sp. | reverse complement strand
TGCAAATTGACCGACGAAGTGGCGGGATTAGGCATTGATGCCGGAAAATTGGTTTTATCTCCAACGCGCACTTATGCCCCTGTGGTAAAAAAACTTTTGCAGGAACTTCATTCGAATATTCATGGAATGGTACATTGCTCGGGAGGTGCTCAAACCAAGATTCTGCATTTTGTTGATAAACTAAAAGTGGTAAAAAACAATATGTTCCCTGTTCCTCCATTGTTTCACTTAATACAAAAAGAATCCGGTACTGATTGGAAAGAAATGTACAAAGTTTTCAATATGGGACATAGGTTGGAAGTGTACCTGCCAGGTGAATTTGCTGAAAAAGTGATCGAAATCTCAAAATCGTTTAATATCGATGCTCAAATCATTGGCTATTGCGAAACGGCAGACAAAAAAGAATTGTTGATAGAAAGCGAGTTTGGTAAATTCGAATACGAATAATTAAAACCATATTTTATGAAGCTGAAAGATTTGTTCTCTCCTGTTTTATTTATCGTTTTAGGAATTGCATTCCTTTTGGTTTCGCTATGGCTGTGGTTAAGCAAATCGGAGAATGCGAAGGCGATTAAAACCAAATATAAACTTGGTGGAATGATTCTTTCACTTTCTTTTTTTACAACTGCTTGCAACCCACCGATTGTAACTTGTTATGATCCTTTACCACCTTCAAATACTGTTTTTTCCAGTCAACTGTTCAATGGTGAATTGTCGTCGGGCGATACGATCTTCATGCAAATTTTCGAACCGACATACGGTTATTTTTCCTATAACTTTACAGATTCATTGAAAAATAATGAATTGCAAAAAGGGATGATTCAGAAATCAGCTGATTCGATTCATTATATTATACCGGTAACATATTCAGAGAGTTATAATGGACTTGTGTATGTAAATATATACGGAGAATCGACTAATGAAGCTAAAATGAAAGAATTGATATTTACTGGTACATTCCAACTGAATGAAGTCCAAAATTAAACTCAATCTGCTTGTTCTCGAATTGACTGATGCATGTAATCAGCAATGTAAGTTCTGTTATAATCATTGGAAAGGTGTAGACGATAATTCCTTGAGAGTTGCCTCGGAATATGGCAAAACAAAAAAAATCCTGAAGAAAATCTTTTCTCAGGCAGAAGTCAGTTCTGTTTCTTTTTCAGGAGGCGAACCTTTGCTCGCATCTCGAGTTCAAGATCTGGCTCTCATGTGTCGGTTTCATAAGTCGCAGGTGTCAATACTTACCAACAGTACACTTATGACCGATACCGATTTGGATATTTTTAGTCAAATCGGTGTCAACCGAATTCAAATCCCAATATTAAGCTCAAAATCGCATATTCACGATTCGCTGACTCAACTTTCTGGCTCGTGGAAAAAATGTGTGGAAGCTTCTCGAAAGATTCTGGCTGCTTCTCCTGAAAGATTTAATGCCGTTCTAGTGCTTACAAAGCAAAATGTTGATGATATTGACGATACACTTAGCTTTTATGAGCAATTAGGAGTGAGAACTGTGTTGGTAAATCGGTTTAATGTTGGAGGTTTGGGACGTAAATTCAAATCGGAGTTGGAATTGTCTCATAAAGAATTACAGGAATCGTTCTCCAAAATAAATAAATTTGCCGCTTCACATTCCATTCAGTTTCACAGTGGAGTTTGTACACCGGTTTGCGTGCTGAATCCGGTGGATTACCCCAACATAACTTTTTCTTTTTGTAATACTGATATCAGCGTTCGTCCAATTACAATTAATCATCAGGGTGATATCCGATTTTGCAACCATTCTCCGCGTGTTCTTGGAAATATTTTCGAACGTCCGCTTAAAGAGATTCTGATTGAGGATTTTCAATCGGATTATTTCAATGCAATTCCTGAATATTGTTCGGACTGCAATCTGCTATCGACATGTAAAGGTGGTTGCAGAGCAGCTTCAGAGCAAGTTTATGATACTTTCTCAAAAGTCGATCCGGTAATTGAGTTGAAATAAGTTTTGCTTTTAAAGCAGATACCCTAAGTTTGTTGTGAAAAGTTTCACTGCGATGGCAAGCAGGATAATGCCAAAAAACTTACGCAGAATATAAATACCACCTTCGCCAAAAAATTTCTCAATTCGGGAAGTTGATTTTATTACGAAGTACACGAAAATAAGATTAAGCACCAAAGCCACAATTATATTTTCCATTGCATATTCTGCACGAAGTGAAAGCAGGGTGGTGAAAGATCCCGGACCGGCAATCAAAGGAAATGCAAGTGGTACGATGGAGGCGCTTCCTTCAGGGCCTTTATTATGAAAAATCTCGATATCGAGAATCATTTCAATAGCAAAAATGAAAATAATCAACGCCCCTGCAACCGCAAATGATTGAATGTCCACATTGAAAAGACGCAAAATTCCTTCACCCGAAAACAGAAACAATAACAAGATAGCCAACGCAATTGCACTTGCTCTGAAAGCATGCACTGAGTTAGATTTCTTTTTTATATTCAGTATGATAGGTATAGAACCTAAAATATCGATGATAGCAAAAAGTACCATAAAGGCACTTGTTATTTGAATTAAGCTGAAATTCATTGTGACCCCAACCCCTATAGGGGCTTTAATTATGATTATATATTAAAAAATTGAAGATCTTTTTATGTGTTCTTCTCTGAAATCTGTTTCAGTGTTTTTGCATTTATTTTTCTTCTTTCTTTATCGAAAATCCAACCCCATTTGTTGAAGTACTTTATCATATTCCATGTATGAACCAGTAACATTTTGAAGTTTAAGTACGAACTTTGAGCATGATGATGTACTATTGAGACTTCAGGATAAAAAACCGTTCTGAAATTCTTGTGAATCCTTCGGGTCAAGTCAATATCTTCCGGATACATAAAAAAGCGTTCATCAAACAGCCCTGATTCTTTTAAAGCTTCAGTTCTTAAAAACATAAAACAACCCGAAAGATAAGGTACGTCCATAATACGATTGTAGCCGCTTTCTCTCAGCTCGAACTTCGCCATTCGATTTTCAGTCCATCTTTTGGGTAAAAAACGTCTGAATATCAAATCAAATGGCGTCGGCAATAGTTTGCAAAGATACTGAATTTGTCCGTCAGGATAAAATACTTTCGGCATTAAATGTCCAACTTCTGCATTTTTATCCATAAATTCCACTATTTTAAATAATATAGCTGGATCAAAAGTAATGTCGGGATTGATAACCAGATGATATGGAGTGTTCTGGTTGATGGTTTTACGAAT
>QKGU01000190.1 GCA_003250325.1 Paludibacter sp. | reverse complement strand
GTTCCGAGGTTTTTGTTCCCGGAATTTATCATTTCTCGAACGAAGGGGTTTGCAGTTGGTACGATTTTACAAAAACAATCCATCGATTGGCTGGAATTGATTGCAACGTGAAACCTATCGAAACCAAAGATTATCCGGCAAAAACGCCACGCCCACACTACAGCGTGCTGAATAAAGCTAAAATAAAGTCGACTTACGGCATTTCAATTCCTCATTGGGAAGAGAGTTTGAAAAAATGCGTGGAGGTTTTGAAATAAGAAATGAAGAAATAAAAAAAAACGAGGCTGGCTCAAAATAAAATGAGCCATCCTCGTTTTTTTTTGTGTTTTGTCAAAATGGAACTTCGTCATTTCTGCCAGATCCAGCAAATGGATTGCTGCCTGGAGGATTAAGTATCGCGGTGTCAGTATAAAAGTCGTTGGCTGATGCATCATTCATTTTCGAAGAAATAACCTGATAACCACTATTGAATGGATTGTCATCTATGTCTCTGTCATCCTTGTTCATGAATTTTGCATATTGGCCTTTAAATTTCAATTGAACATCACCAGTTGCACCATTACGATGCTTTGCAACAATAATCTCGGCTATTCCTAATAATGAGTTTCCCTGAGCATCTTCGGTAAGGTGATAATATTCAGGACGGTGGATGAAACAAACCATATCGGCATCCTGCTCAATCGCTCCGGACTCACGTAAATCCGATAATTGAGGGCGTTTTCCTTCGAGTCCTGCACGGCCTTCCACACCACGATTCAACTGAGATAGTGCAATAATCGGAATGTCAAGTTCTTTGGCTAATCCTTTGAGTGAACGTGAAATAATACTAACTTCCTGCTCACGGCTTCCGAAACTCATCCCGCTGGCGTTCATCAACTGTAAATAGTCAATTATAAGGCACTGAACATTGTGTTCGCGAACCAATCTACGGGCTTTACTTCTCAATTCGAATACTGACAAACTGGGCGTATCGTCGACGTAAATAGGAGCGTCAATCAATTCCACAATATCTTTATCAAATTTTTCCCATTCTGCTTTATCCAGTTGTCCGTTTTTAATTTTTTCACCTTCCAGTTCGCAAACGTTCATAATCAAACGATTCACTAACTGAACGTTGGACATTTCGAGTGAAAACAATGCAACTGGTGAGTTGTAATTTACTCCCATGTTTTTGGCCATCGATAATACGAATGCCGTTTTTCCCATCGCAGGACGAGCAGCAATAATAATCAAGTCGGATTTTTGCCAACCGGAAGTGATTTTATCAAGCGCATGAAAACCTGTTGGAACACCACTGGCTCCTTGTTTCGTAGACGCAACCTGCATTCGGTGAATGGCCTCGTCAATTACCGGGCTGATTTGAGTTACATCTTTCTTAAGGTTTCGTTGCGAAACTTCGAAAAGCATTCCCTCTGCTTCCTGCATTAGGTCGTCCACATCCGATTTGTCGTCGAATGCTTTGGTCTGGATTTCGGTAGAAATGCGGATTAATTCTCTTGCGAGGTATTTTTGAGCAATAATCCGGGCGTGGTATTCCAGGTGAGCAGCCGAAGACACTTTTGCGGTAAGTAAAGTAATATAGTATGGGCCGCCAACGTCATCGATCGCTCCATTTTTACGCAACTGCTCGGTAACGGTGTGCATGTCCACGGGTTCCTGATGCATGGCAAGAGAAACGATTGCTTCAAAAATTTTTTGATGGGCGATCTTATAGAAACATTCCGGTTTAAGAATTTCAGAAATGTGCGAATACGCATCTTTTTCTATCATAATTGCTCCCAAAACGGCTTCTTCAAGTTCCGGAGCCTGAGGTGGAAGTTTTCCGAATTCGTTTGCTGGTATTGGGGTTGGTGTTGTTGTTTTTTTTGAATAGTTACGTTTTTCGGCCATTTTTCTTGTTGCTGTTTCTTTTGATTTTTAATGTCGCTCTCGCGGGATTCAAAAGTACAAAACAAATTCGAGACTGAAAAGGTAAAATTATAAACACTGGACTGTTGATAACTTGTTTGAATAGCTGTGATGAATTGAATTTTTGTTGTTTTGTGTTTAAAATAAAAGCGTTACTTTTGATTTGATTTTATAAAACTGTGAATTATGATTTTATATCCCAACGCAAAAATAAATCTTGGACTGAATGTCGTTGAAAAAAGAGCTGATGGCTATCACAATATCGAAACAGTATTTTATCCGATTGGTTTGTGCGATGTTCTGGAAGTAAATCCATCGGAGACCTGTACGGATTATAGTTTCTCATCTGCCGGAATTACGATTGATGGCGATCCGGAAGATAATTTGATAGTAAAAGCTTATCATTTATTGCGTTCGGGATATCAGTTTCCGCCTGTTGATATTTCGTTGATTAAACAAATTCCGTTTGGAGCGGGTTTAGGTGGAGGTTCGTCAGATGCTGCTTTTATGTTAAAAGCTTTAAATGAGTTGTTTAATCTGAAAGTGACCACGAAAAGACTTGAAGCACTGGCCGCTAAATTAGGTGCCGATTGCCCGGTTTTCATAAAAAACAAACCGGTATTCGCAACCGGGATTGGCAATGTGTTCACTTCCATTGATTTATCTTTGAAGGGTTATTATTTGTTGTTGATCAAACCCGATATACATGTGTCGACTCCGCTTGCATATTCACTTGTTACTCCTCAAAAACCTGAAGTTTCGTTGTTTGAATTGATTAAGCAACCAATAAGCCAATGGAAAAGCAATATAAAGAACGATTTTGAGGTGTCTGTTTTTAAGGCTTATCCTGCGATTGAAAAGATTAAGCAGCAACTTTATGATATGGGTGCTGTTTATGCTTCTATGTCGGGTTCAGGTTCCAGCGTTTATGGAATTTTCAGTGAAATGCCCGAAAAAAATGATTTGTTTGCAGAGCATTTTGTGACTGCGGGACAATTGCAATAAGAGCCTTTGGGGTCGTGTTCGTAAGGTATTATCTTTCTCGGATAAGTAAGCGTTATATACATTTTATTTGTTGTTTTATGTAGTGCTTGCATTTTTAGGCACTGGCAAATATTATTTTTATTATCTTTTTGTAATACTTTGTGATAAACATTTAAAAGTAGTAAGGATTTGGCTTCGAATGAAAAACGCAATGTAAAATAGTCGAAGAAACCACAAGCTCATTCGAAATTTCCTCTTTATGTGTTCTAAATGACCTAGTGTGTTCATTTTTAGTGCTGTTTATATGTCTTCTGCACTTGTTTTTAAGTTCATATTTTTTTGATTTTTCACTTGTTTAATTGAAGAAAAAGCAGTAATTTAGTGCGATTTTTCAGTATGAAATAAAATTAAAAAATAGATGATAGAGCAAGACAGAATTATTAAGGTTAACATCGACGAAGAAATGAAATCTTCGTACATCGACTACTCAATGTCGGTGATTGTATCGCGTGCGTTGCCAGATGTACGTGATGGTTTTAAACCTGTACACCGCAGGGTTTTATTTGGAATGAACGAATTAGGAAACAATTCCGATAAACCTTACAAAAAATCTGCAAGAATTGTTGGGGAAGTGATGGGTAAATATCACCCACACGGTGATTCTTCCATTTACGGTACGCTTGTACGTATGGCCCAATCATGGTCGATGCGTTATCCATTGGTAGATGGACAGGGAAACTTCGGTTCGGTAGATGGTGATAGTCCTGCTGCTATGCGTTATACGGAAGCGCGTTTGCGTCGACTTTCCGAAGATATGCTTGTTGACATTAATAAAGATACTGTTGACTTCCAACTTAACTTCGATGATACATTAAAAGAACCAACTGTATTGCCAAGCAGAATTCCAAACTTGCTGGTGAATGGTTCTTCCGGTATTGCGGTAGGTATGGCAACGAATATGGCTCCTCACAATCTTTCTGAAGTTGTTGATGCTACCATTGCTTATATCGACGATAATAATATCGAAATTTCCGAACTTCTTAGATATATTAAAGCGCCTGATTTTCCTACCGGAGGTATTATATACGGTTATGCAGGAGTAAAAGATGCCTTTGAAACTGGTCGAGGTCGTATTGTTGTTCGTTCGAAAGTAGATATAGAAGTTGATCAACAAGGACGTGAAAAAATTATTGTAAATGAAATCCCTTATCAGATAAACAAGATTGAATTAATCAAGTCGATTGTAAATCTTGTAGAGGATAAGAAAATTGAAGGAATTTCGCATATCAACGATGAGTCAGACCGTGAAGGTATGCGCATCGTTATCGATATTAAAAGAGATGCCAACTCAAGTGTTGTGTTGAATAAATTATTTAAATACACAGCTCTACAGTCTTCATTTAGTGTAAATAACATTGCTCTTGTTCATGGTCGTCCACGTATGTTGAATCTGAAAGATCTGATTCATTATTTTGTGGAACACAGACATGAAGTGGTGACCCGTCGTACTAAATTCGAATTGGCTGAAGCTGAAAAACGTGCGCACTTGCTGGAAGGTTTCATGATTATTCTGGACAATCTTGACGAAGCAATTCAGATTATTCGTAACTCAAAAACTCCGGAAGAAGCTCGTAATGCTTTGATGGAACGTTTCGGTTTGTCCGACGTACAGTCTCGTGCAGTTGTTGAAATGCGTTTGCGTCAACTTACCGGCATGGAACAAGACAAACTTCGTGCTGAATACGAAGATGTATTGAGTTTGATTGCTAAGTTGAAAGAAATACTTGAAAAAGTAGAATTGCGCATGCAAATCATTAAAGATGAGTTGCAGGAAGTAAAAGATAAATATGGTGATGAGCGCAGAACTCAAATCGTATATTCTTCTGAAGAATTCAATCCGGAAGATTTTTACGCGGATGATGAAATGATTATTACCATCTCGCATTTAGGATATATAAAACGTACTGCATTGTCCGAATTCCGTGCTCAGGGTCGAGGTGGTGTAGGTTCCAAAGGAAGTGATTCGCGTGACGAAGACTTTATCGAACATATTTATCCGGCCTCGATGCACAATACCATGTTATTCTTTACCCAAAAAGGAAGATGTTATTGGTTAAAAGTGTACGAAATTCCAGAAGGAAGCAAAAACTCAAAAGGTCGTGCTATTCAGAATATGTTGAACATTGATGGTGATGATAAAGTAAATGCATTCATTCGTGTGAAAGGTCTGAACGATCCTGAATATACAAAATCGCATTATCTGATTTTTGCTACCAAAGCTGGTGTAATCAAGAAAACTTCTCTGGAAGCATATTCCCGCCCACGTCAAAATGGTGTTAACGCGATTACTATTCGCGAAGACGATCAGGTAATTCAGGTTCGCTTAACCGATGGTAATGCAGAGGTGCTTATGGCGAATAAGAACGGACGTGCAATTCGTTTCCATGAGTCAAAAGTTCGTGAAATGGGACGTACTGCTACTGGTGTTCGTGGTATGACTCTCGACGAAGATGGATCGGATGAACTTGTTGGCATGATTTGTGTCAATAAGGAAGATAATGAAACAATAATGGTAGTTTCTCAGCAAGGTTATGGTAAACGTACTATGCTTGATGACGAAGATGGAGAGGCTGTTTATCGTGTTACCAACAGAGGTGGTAAAGGTGTAAAAACAATGAATATCACAGATAAAACAGGAAAGCTCGTAACCATTAAAAATGTAACCGACGATAGTGATTTGATGATTATCAATAAATCGGGTATTACAATTCGTCTGAAAGTAGCTGATATTCGGGTTATGGGTCGCGCAACACAAGGTGTTCGACTTATTAATCTTGAAAAACGAAATGATGAAATTGCTTCGGTTTGTAAAGTAATTTCAGAACAGGCTGAAGAAGTTGCAGAAGAACAAAGCACTGTTGATACAGATATTGAAAATACAGCTACAACAGATGTTGAAGCGGGACAAACACAGGAAACAGCAGAAAATTAATCAGATAAATTTATATGACCGGTATTAAACCGGTAAATGAGAAATATTATAATTAAAAAATAAACACATCATGAAGAAAGTTATTTTATCCTTATTTTTAATTATTGGAGTTACGGCTTCATTTGCTCAAAAAAGCAATGTGTCGAAAGCCAAGAACAGTGCTTTGATGGAAACTCCTGATTTTGCAGAAGCGCGTAAAGCCATTAAGCTTGCGCTTGCTGACTCAACTACAGCTAACGATGTTTATACCTGGTATGTAGCAGGTCTTATTGGAAACAAAGAAAATGAGTCGCTGTATAACAAAGCAATTTTGAATCAAAAATTTGATGCTGATGTAAAAGGTCAGGCGATTGTAGAATCTTATAATTATTTTATGAAAGCCATTAAGTTAGATTCAGTTCCTGATAAAAAAGGAAAAATAAAACTTAAATATACCAAAGATATTAAAGCTAAAATTAAAGATTACTACACAACTCAGCAAAATTTGATTGCTTACGGTGCGTATTTGTTCGAGAAAAAAGATTACGAGTCAACAATCAATGCATTTGATATTTTTCTTGCAATTCCTAAGTTGGCTATAATGAATAATGAAATTCCATTGGATTCAACTTATAATATGATTACATATTATGATGCTATTGCTTGTACAAATGCAAAAAAACACGATAAAGCTATCAAGTTATACGAAGGACTGAAAGACAAAAATTATGAAACATTGGCTGTTTATCAGTTGCTTTACGAAGAATATGTAACAGAAAAAGATACAGTTAATTTCGTAAAAACATTAAAAGAAGGATTTGAAAAATTCCCAACAGAACCATGGTTCTTGCAGAATTTGATTAACTATTTTATTTATTCAAAACAACTTCCAGAAGCATTAAACTATCTGAACACTGCTATTGAACGCGAACCAGGCTTGGCTCAGTACAGATATGTAAAAGGAAACTTGGATGAAACTCTTGAAAAATATGATGATGCTAAAGCTTCATTTGAAAAAGCAATTGAGCTAGATCCTACCATGGCTGATGCTCATGCAGGATTAGGACGTTTGTTGTATAACAAAGCTGTAAAAATGCTTGATGATGCTAATAACATAAAAGATATTAAGTTGTACAATGCGGCTCAGAAAAAAGCCGAAGATGTTTTCAAACAATCTTTGCCTTATTTCATCAAAGCAAGCGAATTGAGTCCTAAAGAGCTTGAATTTAAACGTACATTGAAAACTCTTTATTATCGTTTGAAAATGGACAAAGAATTTGAAGCGGTATCAAAAGAAATTGATGCAATGTAATTAGAATTGTAAAGATTTATAATAAAGGGAAAACGATTTTAAATTGTTTTTCCTTTATTTGTTCATATAGGTAAAAAAAATCGTTGGAGAATTTCACCAACGATTTTTTTTTATTTATTGAATTGATTGTTGGTTGTTTTAAATCCAACGAACGAAGCACAAATCCTGACGGTGAGGAAGATCCTCATTTTTAGGGAACATGCGGAAACCATATTTAAACGAACCTGCCATGTTGAATTGATATTCAAGATTGTAATACAATTTAGATCCTTCTGATTTCACTAATTTGAGTTCTTCCACATCATACAACGTATCAATATTGTTTTTTGCAGATTTTGTTGCAACAAGTTCAATACCAATTCCATTGTCTTTAATTCCATCTACATCTATAACAATGTTGATGTTGTAAACTTCACCGGCAAGTGGGTTGTGAAGCAATTTTTCAGGAATGTCCATTGTAATAACCTGAATTTTATCCCAACCATTCGCAATTTTTTCTTTCCAGGCTGCAATTTCTTTTGCTTTTGAGTAATTGTTTGTTTTCAAAAGAGCGGAACGACTTGCCAGTTTGGAATAGAAACGTTCGATATAGTCGTCTATCATTCGTTTGGTTGTGAAACGTGGAGTAATTTGTGCCAGCGAGTTTTTGATTACCTGAATCCATTCAGGTGAATATCCTTTTGTGTTTTTAGCAAAATACAATGGGATAATTTCATTCTCAAGCATATTGTATATGGTAGCAGAGTCTAATTGATCCTGATGATCCTGATTTTCATAGGTTCTCTTTTCGGTCAATGCCCAACCGGCTCCTTTTACATAACCTTCAAGCCACCAACCGTCTAATACTGAAAAATTCAAAACACCGTTCATTTGAGCTTTTTCACCTGAAGTTCCTGAAGCTTCCAGTGGACGGGTAGGAGTGTTCAGCCAGATATCAACACCGGAAATTAATCGTTTAGCCAAACGCATGTCATAATTTTCAAGGAAAATAATTTTTCCGAGGAACTGAGGCATTCTTGATATTTCTACGATGCGTTTAATAAGTCCCTGACCTCCACCATCAGCAGGGTGAGCTTTACCAGTATAGATAAACTGAACCGGGTGTACAGGATCGTTTACGATTTTTTCAAGTCGCTCTAAATCGGTGAAAAGAAGATGGGCACGTTTGTAAGTAGCAAAACGACGACCAAATCCAATAATCAAAGCATTTGGATTGAAAGCCTGAAGTATCGAAACAATGCGCGACGGATCGCCCTGATTTTGAAGCCATTTTTCAATAAACTGATCTTTTATGTAATCAATCAATTTATTTTTCAGTCCCATACGGGTGCTCCAGATTTCATGATCAGGGATTTTATATACACCCTCCCAAATTTTTAGATTTGATTGATCGGAATAGAAATCCTTCGTAAAATATTTTTCGTACACGGCTTTCCAGTCCGATGAAGTCCATGTAGGTAAGTGTACACCATTAGTAACGTAGCTAACGTGCAATTCTTCAGGGAAATAACCTTTCCAAATTGGGTTGAACATTTCCTGTGAAACTTTTCCGTGAAGCCAGCTCACACCATTCACTTCCTGACAAGTATTGCAGGCAAAAACACTCATGCTGAATTTTTCATTATGATCGCCCGGGTGCTCACGTCCCATATCAATAAAGTCGGTCCAGCTGATATTTAATTTACCCGGAAATTCGCTCATGTATTTCTGGAATAAACTTTCCTCGAAACTATCGTGACCGGCAGGAACCGGCGTGTGTACGGTGTAAAGCGAACTTGCACGAACAACTTCCAAAGCCTGATTGAAGGTAAGTCCTTTTTCAGTAACATAGTCGGCCAAACGTTGAGCATTGATTAATGCAGCATGACCTTCGTTGCAATGGTAGACATCTTTTTCAATGCCTAATTTTTTCAGCGCTAAAATACCACCTATACCAAGCATGATTTCCTGTTTCATTCGGTTTTCCCAATCGCCACCATATAACTGGTGGGTAATGGATTTGTCGTATTCGCTGTTTAAGTCGTTGTCTGTATCAAGCAAATAAAGCGAAATACGTCCAACCGCAACTTTCCAGAGGTAGGCATATACAATACGTCCCGGATATGGAACTTCGACAACTACAGGATTGTCATTTTCATCCTTAACCTGTGTTATAGGCAAGTTATTGAAGTTTTGAGCTTCGTATACTGCAACTTGCTGCCCATCAACCGAAAGGGACTGTGTGAAATATCCGTAACGATAAAGAAATCCGATTGCAGTCATGTCTACAGAGCTGTCACTGGCTTCTTTTAGATAATCGCCGGCCAAAACTCCCAAACCTCCTGAATAGATTTTCAAAACTTCATTCAATCCGTATTCCATGCTGAAATAGGCAATTGAAGGTGTTTTAGGATTTTTAGGGACATTTATATACGCTTTAAAGTCTTCGTATACGGTATCTACTTTCTTTATAAAATCTGCATCCTTACCCAATGCGACTAATTTCTCGTAATTAAGAATGTTGAGCAACAATACAGGATTTGAAGCTGCTTCAACCCATGCAGCTTTGTCAATTTGACGGAATAGATTTTTTGCATCGCTATTCCACGACCACCATATGTTTTGGGCAATTTCTTCTAATTTACTCAAACTGTCTGGTAAATTCGACTTGACGTTAATTTCTTTTAAGTTTGTTTCATTTACGTTGTTAACCTTGATTTTCATAAGCCTAAAATCTTTTTTATTAAAAACTAATACTCCTAACTGATAAATAAATGCAACACATTTACGTGCAAAAATAATTAAAAATCAATAAAGAACGAATGAATTTTATAAAACTGTTTATAACTTTTACAATGAGATCAGGACTTGTCTTGTTTTTCAATTCGTTTATTTTTATTGCTAATCGCAATGTGGTAGGCCTTTTCGTAGTAATGAATAAAGTGTTTCCATAATGCTTTTTCCGCGATTACAGATGCTTTTAAATGAGTATTTTTAACATCATTTTCATTTAAATTTGCAAATTTTTTGATCATTTCGGCAATTTGAGTAGCTACTATGTATGAGTTATAGTCCGAACGATGTATTATACCTACGCCACTATCAATATCTTGTGGTTTTGGTGAAACCCATAGTCCAAATCCAGAGAGGTCTGTCGTAATAGTAGGAACGCCAAAAGCGACACTTTCGAGAGGTGTATAACCCCATGGTTCATAGTAAGATGGGAAAACGGTAAGATCCATTCCGATCAATAAATCATAATAAGATTTGTTGAAAATGCCGTCGGAACCATTGAGGTAGGAGGGAATAAATATGATTTTTACCGGATCCGATTGTTGATTTTTTAAATGAAACCAATGGATAGCGGACATGATATTGTCGTTGTAATAGTCATGTAGCTCATGCGTTGTGAAGCGATTCCATGAATCCATCTGTGTCATTTTATTTTTTAAAGCTGATGCTAAATCGACGCGGAATCCTTTGATATGAGCGGGAACCATAATAAAAGCAATAACTTCTTTCTTTAAATCAGATAATTCAAATAAGCGTTTTAGCGATTCAATTAACGTGTCAATGCCTTTGTTTTTGTATTCATATCTGCCTGCAGTACTTATAAACAGAGCATTGTCACTTAATTTATAACCTAAAAGGGTTTCTGCTACTTCTCGTAATGATGCTTTAGCTTGTTCTCTTGTAGAATTAAACTTTTTGTTTTTAGGGACAAAGTCATCTTCAAACCCATTTGGAGTTACGATATGTGGTGCTTTCTCCAACAACTGAGCGCATTCGCAGGCCGTAATGTCGCTTACGGTAGTAAAACAATCTACTGTGTGTGCGGCAATTTTCTCTGTTGAATGTTTTGAAACCATGTTGAGCTCGTGAGCCATTTGGTCACCATTGTATTCGTTTAGGTAGTCGTACAATGGCTTGTGATTGCCGGCGATGGAACGCCCTATTGATGTGGCATGTGTTGTGAATACAGTCGCGATTTCTGGAATGTTTTTTTGAATGTAAAACGCCCCGAACGTAGTCATCCATTCATTAAAGTGAGCAATCACGTTTTGTTCTGCTGTCAACCGGAAAAAACGATAATAACTTTCTATCACAATTCCGGTGGCATAGCCGAACATGGAAGATTCGTCATAATCGCCATAAGCCTCCATCGAGCTTACGCCAACTTGTTCCCAAATTTCGCCGTAAATCTTATTTTTTGATGCCATTAGTGGCATAAAATCAACTAATACGGCAATCGGTTTGCCGGGAATGTTCCAGCGCCCCGTCCTCATTTTAAGATTATAATTGGCTTCGGTGAATACTTTCCAATCCGAGAATATTTCGGAATTTTCTTCAAAATAAGGATTCGTTTTCTCTATCCAAACATCAGGACCAATAAATATCAGGTTATCTTTATGCTGTTTTTGTAATGTAGCTGCTCTTGTTGATAGTACGGTATAAATTCCACCCACCATATTGCAAACTTCCCAACTTGTCTCAAAAATATATTCTGGTTTCAACGCTACCGCCATAGATTGTAAATTTAAAATGATTGCAAAGATAACATTATTTTATAGGAAAATAGTAAATCTGTTACGGGATTAGTTTTGTGACGATATAAAAAAATCTCTTTTATGTATGCAACTTTTGTAAGTTTACTATGCTTGCATTAACTATTCGTGATATTTAGTGTTCTAATGATGATGCAAACACAGTGCAATGGAAAGGTTGCATTTTGAAAATTAGAGTTGTAAATTGCGTAACTGGTGTGTCTGGAAATTTTACTTTAAATAATGGTCGTGGAGATGTGATTGCTTGCAAATCTCTTTATTCTGTTTTAGTATTGATTACAATAGTCCGTTAGAAAAATATAATAATTAAGCGGCTTTCGTGCCGAAATACAGTAGTTCTTTGACATGGTGGTGACTTTTTAGGGTTTTAGGTTTTATACCGAAAGTCTCAATAAATCGGTTTAACAGAAACGCATTGT
>QKGU01000321.1 GCA_003250325.1 Paludibacter sp. | reverse complement strand
TCTAATAGCATCTCCCAAGTCTCCCTTACTGAATACAACTGATCTTTTGTTGTAAATATCCGAAGCTACACAACGGAAAGGAATAAAAAGTTTATTGAAATCACCATCACAAGCTGCCGAAGACCTGGAGAATAAAGGGACAAACGCATAATTCATTTGTCGGGGTGAAATAATATTAGTCGGAAAAAGATTGTATTTTATGTCGAGGGAATCGATCCTTCTGATTTTGAATGGTACCTCTACAAAGCTGGGCTTAGGATCGGAGTTTCTATAAAAGAATCGGTAATTAGATTCAACTTCGCCTGTCGACCAACGTTTGAAATCATCGGATTTTAGCAGCTCTATCATTTCTTCAGGAGTAAAGCCCATAGCGTAGAGTCCTCCAACAATGGCCCCCATAGAAGTTCCGGTTATATAATCTATCGGCACATTATTTTCTTCCAAAGCCTTGATAACCCCAATATGCGTAATGCCTTTGGCTCCGCCTCCACTTAAAACGAGTCCGACATTTTGTGCCAAAGCATAAAGTTGAAAACTAAAAAAGATTACTAATAAGGATGTAAATCTAAATATCATCTTCGGTTTATTTGTTTAGAGTGACTTAGAACTTAAATGAGTTAAACGATATATTAAATGAAATTAATACTTTTGTATTATGCCTTTTTTACAAAGTTTGGATTTTGCATGCAACAAAAAACATGCTATTGTTTAGTAATTTGGCCTGAATGAGTGTAATCATAAAACAATATCGGGATTAAAACGTTTAAAACACTATTAAATAAAAAATAAATATATGAAAATTGGTTTTTTTGTCGTTGTTTTTTCAATAATACTGGTGCTTAATTTCTATGTTATTCTGCGCGGTTGGCAAGCGTTGTCAACTGTTCCTGCAGCGAGGATTTATTATCTGGTAGCTATGATTATTTTATTCATGGTTATGATTTTGAGCATGAGTTTTAGCAATTTAATTCCAATGCCTCAGGCAAAGTACCTGAGTTTTGCAGGTTTTAGTTACATGGTTCTGTTTGTTTATCTTTTGTTTTCATTCTTTGTTGTTGATATCATACGTATCTTCAATTATTTTATACATTTCTTCCCAGCAGGAATGTCTACATTTCGTTTCTGGGCTATGTTAGGAAGTGTAGGAGTTATACTAATTTCTATGGTTGTAGGAAATTATAAATTCAATCACCCGAAAATAGTTCGATTAGATATTAAATCAGAAAAACCACTTCAGAATAAAGAAATAAAAATAGTGGCGGTAAGTGATATCCATCTAGGAATTTCGATTGATAAAGTGAGATTAAAAAAATATGTTGAAATGATTAATGCTCAGCAGCCAGACATCGTTTTATTTGGTGGAGATGTGTCGGATAGATCAATGAAATCGGTTGTGAAGCAACACATGGACGAAGAACTTAGATCGATACAAGCACCTTTGGGAATTTTTGCTATTAATGGAAACCATGAGCATTACGCGGAGTCTCCTGATGCTACTGCGAAATATCTTATAAAAGCCGGAATTACTGTTTTGCGTGATGAAGTGAGTTTGGTGGATAGCAGTTTCTATATTGTTGGAAGAGATGATAGAACAAATCATAACCGAAAATCATTGGCTAAAATTCTGGAAAAATGCGATAGAACGATACCAATTATTTTGTTGGATCATCAACCATTTCAGTTGGAGGAGGCACAACAGAATAATGTCGACTTTCAGTTTTCAGGGCATACACATAACGGACAGTTTTTTCCGGGGATGTTTCTCGTAAAAAGGATGTATGAGTTGGCTCATGGCTTTATGAAAAAGGGTAAAACAAACTATTACGTATCTTCCGGACTAGGATTATGGGGGCCACAATACAGAATTGGTACTCAGTCAGAGCTGGTGGTGATAAATCTTAAATATTAGGCCAATCAAAACAAGTTTAATTGGCCTAAAGAAATTTATTTAAAGAAGTATTTTTTTGCGATAGTATAAATTCCTGCAAGTACTAGTAGGAATCCCCAACCATCCGGAACCGGAATTGGTGGGCCGAACGGATCTCCTCCGGGGTCGGTTGTACCTAACGGATCGATTGTTTCACCTCCTTGACGTGTTATGTTGTTGTCAACCAAAGTGGACAAATCTGTTGAAATTGAGATTAGTCTCTTACTCTGAAATGTTGATTGGGTGTTAGACTCAGTTCCCAAGTCAGAAAATGCCTCCGTAAAGTTGTTTCCCGATGAACGAATACCATTTTTATTTTGGGCGTCTTGTAAATTGTTGTTAATCATAGGGAATGCATATCCATTACTTGTCCTCTCACTATTGGTAACACGATAGCTTGGCTTCTTTTTATTTTCAGTTGAGTTGTTTGCTATATTTATTTTAAAACTCTCATCTTTTATTGCTGTAGTTTTTAATATTGCAGTTTTTTTTATGTTGTATGTGAAATTGATGTTATTTCCCCCTCTAGTATTTGAGTATTTAACATCTTTGTTGTATAAATCGGGGCTGCCAATAGGGGAATAAAGAACCAACAGGAGCAAACTAGCCCATGCAATAATCCATATAATGATATTTTGTCTTCTTTTCTCCACTATTCCTTATCTAATAATAATTCGTTTTGAATACTCTTCATTTATAGTTTTTATTTTTACAATATATCCGCCTGAAATGTAATTCGTAGGAATGGTTGTAACACTGTTTGCAGTAAATGATTGTTTCATTAGATACCTTCCAAATATATCATAAACCATTAATTCTCCATCTATGAAAATAGTTTTTCTGGAATTAAAAATATTAATTTTAGAATCGTTATCCGGAGTATCTATCTTGTTAGATATTGTCATTATTTGGAATCTATTTAGTGGTTTAGATGTTGATACTGCATTGAAATTATAAACAGAACCTGATTGGGTAATATCAACAACACGGTTTTCAACAATATCCCACAAATAAATGCTTTGGTATTGTCTGGATATATTTTGATGAGTGAATTTAAGCGAATATTCTAAGTCAGTACCGGCCTGGAATCCTAATACTGTGTTATTGATATCATCTACGGCATCTACCTGATAATATCCATCTTGTTCTACTGCGAAAAGTTGAGGATTCAATGAACCTCCAATAAGTTTGCTTCCGTCCCAACCATTATCAAAATTTCTGGTACACGTGGAGTCTGTAAAAAGCCATATTTGATCTGATGATTTTTCGCCGATAACATCTATTTTTGTACATACTTTATCTGTATATTCAGAACTGCTTTTAATTCTTTGTCTGTCTGAATTATTCATTATAACAGAGTTGTAATTTATATTCAGATATGCACTAGAATAACCACGAACTTTAATAAGCATTGCTTGCATTGAAGGTATCTGTCTGGGTAATCCTGCACTTCCTGCTGTTTCTTTTGGTACAACTATGTATTGCCCTTCGTTGCTTGTTGTACGTGTAGTGCCTTGGCCGTTGAGATCCCAAGAACTATAAGTCCCCGTGTTATAGAGATATACAGATGATTCGATTGAATCGCCAAACTGAAGTTGCTTAATATCTATTGCTGCTGTATATGGATTTGCAAATACATACTGCCCAGGATAAAGAGCTGTTGGAGTGATAGCCAATTGTCCTGAGTTGAAATCGCTATTTACTAATTGACCTTTGAATGTTATAATTTTAGGAGACTCCTGACAAATTTCATAACCATAGAAAGGATAAACTATAGAGTTGTTTCCTAATTGTATCCAGTGGTTTTGAATCGTTGTTCCGGTTTCGTCCCATTTTCTGACATATGAACCATAGAAAGTCGGCTCTGCTTTTACGGATCTTAATGGAATACCAAAATATTGCCATTTATATTTATTATTAATAGTCTCATTTAGATTCCATGAAGCTTTAGTGTACATTTCCACTGTTGCTGATACAGGATTACTTTCTAAATTGTGGAAGCTTAACGAACCATTAGCTGTAGAATCGCTTGCGAAAATATAAATTCGATCAGGATTCCCATCTGTAGTGATGCTGTTGTTTACTGTAAGTCCTTTTTCTGTTGGGATCAGAAGCCTTTTTGTTGTTGCATTAATTAAACTTCCAATGGTTCGATTCATATCCAGTTGTAAATCTCTCATTGCCGATGTGCCAAAATTTGCAACGGTAGCATATTCCACATCTTCTCCTGTTAATGGAATATAGTTTGCTGTCCAGTTTTCAGCTTTTCCCCAGTCTGTGTCAGTATATCCCATCCAATAATTTTCACGGTAAGTGACAGTCATAGTGAGTGAATCTGTTGCAGTATTGTTTGATACGCACATAAGTGAGGATTCCAGAGTACAACTAACAATATCTCTATTTTCGGGATTATAAGTGTAATTACTGCCAATTCCTACAGAATCACCATTAACTTTCCATACATATGTTGGAGAAGCTCCTCCATTTGTAGGTATGGCTGTGAAAGTAACCGGAGTGTTTGAATATACTGATGTGTCTGGTGATGCAGAGATGCTAACGCTTACGGGAACAATTGGATTGACCGTAACATCAACAGTTGCTGTTGCAGGGATAATTTGTTGGAATACAATATCATCTAGTGCAAAATCGTTTCCGGCTGCAACTGTGTTTTGGTTAATTAATTGCAGATTCAGAACTGTGTTGGAGCCTGCGTATGCATTATAAAGGAATGTTGACCATTTATAATTCACCTGAGGTGCAGTATAAACCGGACCGGCTGCAACTCCATTTACGTAAAGTTGTAATTGCGATGCATTTTTAGGATTTTGAGATACGTTCACAGTTTGTTCCGAATAAGTAAACTGATATGTTGCCCCTGGTATTACCGGTACAGACTGATTCCAAACAACAGCGCCAGCAACAGGTGAACCATTAACAACCATCTGCAATCCAGAGCCTGTGGTGTGGTCAGGCCAGTTGGAAAAATCATTATGAACATTACTCGGTAAAGTTGTAACTGTATATACTCCTTCAGGGTATAAAGCTCCCGTTGTTGGGGCAACATAGCCGTAGCCACTCGAAAAACTGGTGTTTCCTGCTTCGAAATCACCATTTGTAATTAAATTTCCGCCAACCTGAATATTGCCGTTGACAGCATAAGTCCCTGTTAAATTGGCTGTTGCATTCGTTGTTAATGTCGGTGAAACTTCACTTGAGTAATAACTATTAGGTCCTGTCCAATAACGACTTTGGATGTCATCGCCCGAACTGGATAAGTTTATAGTTTCACCTTCGCAGAAGGATCCACCACCCGAGGCCGAAATTAGGGTTGAGGCAAAAACTTTACCGATACAGGATATATTTTTTGTTGAAATTCCTGTTGAAGATATAGCAAGTAGCAGAGGAGAAGATAAGGTGCCATAGTCGCCGGCTGTTAATCCGGATTTCAGACGAACATAAATTGTTGTTGCATTTATCTTTTTACCGGTAAGAGTAATATTCGATGAATAACCACTTGACGCACTTTGTGAAATCTCGTAATTTGTAGGTGCAGTCAATATCAGATTTGCAGTTAATTCTGCTCCACTTACCGTGAAAGATTGTGGAGTTGAAGGTCCATGAGAGTATTGATAACCAAATCCAGTCATGGTTGTTTTTGAAACTAATATTGTTTTGGTGCCGACACTTACTACCTGTCCGGTGCAGGCGATACTTTTGGTAATCGCTCCATCTGATGTTAGCACAACACTTGAACTTAAAGGGCCATAAGTGCCAACCGCTAGACCGCTTATCATTCTTACATAGACAATTGTATCGGTAACTAAAGTTGTTCCTGCACGGGAAAGTGTTAGATCTGTTGAATAAAAATTAGTGCCATCTTTTGAAATTTCAAAATTAGCCGGTGGGGTTACCGTGACATCTGCTGAAAGAGCAGTTCCTTTTACAATGAAAGATTGTATTCCTGAGGGTCCGTTTCCGAAGCTATATAAAAATCCTGACAAGAATGAAGTTGGATTATAAATGGTGGCTGAAGCTGTTATTGTCCCTGATAATGCTATATTTTTGGAGGTGGCGTTTGTTGTTGATACTACT
>QKGU01000218.1 GCA_003250325.1 Paludibacter sp. | reverse complement strand
GCAGATTAAGCAAACTTCTAAAACCAGACAATATCATTACTTATCTGATTGAGAAACAATCAAACTAAAAAGAAAGCACAAGTAATCGCAAATAATTATTGCTACTACATTTAAGGAGATAATACTTGTAACTTGTAACTTGTAGCTTGTAACTTGTAACTTGTAGCTATTAATATCCATTTTTATGATTTCATTTTTCGATCTTTTAAAAACCAGACGAAGCATACGCAAATATCAACCGAGAGCGGTTGAGAAAGAAAAAATACTAAAGATTGTTCAGGCAGCTCTCATGTCACCTGCCTCGAAACGGAGCAATTCATGGGAATTTGTTGTAGTGGAAGATAAAAACACACTTGAAAAACTTGCCGAAAGTAGGCCACATGGCTCGCAAATGCTAAAAGATGCAGTTCTTGGAATTGTTGTCGTTGCCGACACAACAAAAAGTGATATCTGGTTTGAGGATGCATCTATCGCATCTATCATTATCCAGTTGCAAGCTCAGGATTTAGGATTAGGAAGTTGTTGGGTACAGGTATATAACCGCCAGAAAGATGAAACTATAACAACAGGAGAATATATTAAAAGCCTATTGAATATTCCTGAAAAATATGATGTATTGAACATTGTTTCAATCGGATATCCCAATGAAGAGAAAAAGCCGTTTGACGAAGAACAAATGGCTATGGATAAAATTCATTATGAAAAATTTTAAAATAAGATAAATGAAAGCAAAAAAAGACAACCGTCTGGCTTGGGGAATTACACTTCTTGTTTTTGGCTGCCTGTTTTTACTTCGCCAACTCAACGTTTTCCCTCCCGAATTAGCATCATATATTTTCGATTTCAAAAACTATCCATTAATAATGGGTATTATTTTTCTGTTGAGCCATTCCAACAAAAATATAGGTATTGTACTTATAGTGGTTGGATTAATGTTCAGATTATCAGAGATTATACATTTTACCCGCAGTTTATCCGATTATATTTGGCCTGTTCTGCTTATTGCAGCAGGTGCAATTATGGTTTTAGGGGTTAAGAAAAAATAAAGATATTTATGAAACGAGCACGACAAATAAAATATGACACACAAGGCCATGTTTATGTGCGAGTTTCATCTGACAACTAAAAAATTAATTAGAAACACATGAAAGCTGTTTTTATCGGATCGGGAAATGTAGCGACTCATTTGGCTCAGGCGTTGCAGGCAAAAGGTGTTATCATTAGTCAGGTTTATAGCCGTACTCAGAAAAATGCGGCGACTTTAGCTGAAAAATTAAACACTTCCTACACGACGGATATTTCCGAAGTGTACGACAAAGCTGACATTTATTTCTATGCTCTCAAAGACAGTTCGTTCCGCGAAACTTTGAGAAAGTTCGACTTACCTGATGCAATTCATGTTCACACTGCAGGAAGTATCCCCATGAGTGATTTTGATGGAATGGCTACCAGATATGGCGTTTTTTATCCATTGCAAACTTTCTCTAAAGAAAAAGAAGTTGATTTCAGTAAAGTTCCTGTTTGTATCGAAGCTATCAATACCAAGGTACAACAGACATTACTCGATTTAGCTCATTTGCTCGGGTCAAAAACATATTTGATTTCTTCAGAACAAAGAAAAAAATTGCATTTAGCAGCTGTTTTCGCTTGTAATTTCACAAATTACATGTATGACGTTTCATCTCAGATACTTGAAAATATGGGAGTTAGTTTTGAAATATTGCAACCATTAATTATGGAAACAGCAGAAAAGGTACAATCAATAGTACCTTACAAAGCTCAAACAGGCCCAGCTGTCCGCTTCGACAAAAAAACAATTTCCTGTCATTTGGGAATGCTTAAAAACAGAAAGGATCTAAAAAAGATTTACAAAATTCTCAGTAAAGATATCTACAAACGACACAAAAAGAAATACTAAATGTCAGCATTTTTCCGACTTATAAGAATCCAGAACTTATTATTTATTGCCTTGATTCAATTTTTAATGAGTGAAGTAGTACTGTCGCCTATCCTGCAAACTTACGGTTTCAGTTCCACCACCGACAATATGCTCATATTGTTGATATTGGCAACTGTTTTAATTGCTGCTGCAGGTTATGTACTGAATGACTATTTTGACATAAAAATTGACAACATAAATAAACCGGAAAAACTTATCGTCGGGAAATACTTCAGTAGACATTCCGTAATGATTATGCATCAGATATTGACAGGAACCGGAGTTGCTTGCGGATTATTACTGGCCTATTTTGCACGGAGCATTTCACTTGGATTTATTTTTATTATCGTTCCCGGACTTCTTTGGTTCTATTCGGCGAGTTATAAACGTCAGTTTATTATTGGGAATATCGTCGTAGCCTTTGTTGCCGCACTTACAATTTTAATTGTTGGCGTTTCTCAACTGGCATTTCTAACAAAATTGTATGGGAATCTTATTTACGAAACGCCTATTCCTTCACAAATTTACGGTTGGTTAGGAGGATTTGCCATCTTTGCTTTTATCACCACTTTAATACGGGAAATCATAAAAGACATTCAGGACGAAAAAGGAGATCGTGAAATGGAGTGTAGAACTATCGTAATCAAGCTGGGAATCAAAAAAACAAAGCTGGTACTCTACTTTTTAATTTTATTAACGATACTATTGCTCATCATATTCGATACGGTATTTATCAATTTTAAAGGTACATTATCGATTCGTTATATCGGCTTTGGATTAATTTTACCGTTATTAATATTGGGCTACTTCATCTTCACAGCCCGAAACTCTGTCGATTATAAAAATGCATCGAATTTAAGTAAAGTCATTATGCTGATTGGCGTATTGTACAGCTTTATTTTCTACTACATGCAGGCTAAAACTTATGGAATCAGCCTGTTCAATTTGTTTATCGTAAAATAAAATTGGATCATAAAACTCAGTAAAATGCTTTCAAACATAAATAAGTATAAAATAATCCTTGCTTCTCAATCGCCGCGCCGTCAGGAATTATTAAAAGGATTGAATATACCTTTTGAGGTTAAAACGATTGATGTTGAAGAAACTTATCCTGCATGGATTTTCGGTGTGGATATTCCTACTTATCTGGCTGAGAAAAAAGCAAATGCTTTTAGTGCTTTAAGAAAACACGATGTTGATTACCGCCGACACCATTGTATGGCACGAAGGCAAAGTATTTGGCAAACCGGCTAATAAAGAAGAAGCCAAATCTATGCTTAACGCACTATCAGGAAAAAAACATCAGGTCATTACCGGTGTTTGCATTAGCACATTGAAAAAACGAAGAGTATTTTCCGTTATCTCTGATGTGCGTTTTGCGAAGCTTAATGCTGAAGAAATTGAATATTACCTCGAAAACTACCAGCCTTACGATAAAGCAGGAAGTTACGGTGTTCAGGAATGGATTGGCTTTATCGGGTAGAATCGATCGAAGGCTCTTATTTCAACGTAATGGGCTTGCCTGTACAACGCTTGTACAACGAATTGAAAAACTGGAAAGAATAGTTTCTCAAGCCACAAACATGCTAATAAACAAAGCGATATTCAAGGCGGCAACAATTACGCCCAACGAGTAAAGCAATATCTTCGAAAATTTTGAGTTTTTGTATTTTCCCATCACTTTTTCCGACGAAGTCA
>QKGU01000237.1 GCA_003250325.1 Paludibacter sp. | reverse complement strand
AACATCACCACATCATTACCTCCTCAACTTACTAACAACATATTTCAAAGCTATTCTACCAACATAATAATACACAGGCCTGTTTATCGTAAGGAATCGTCCTAGTTCCACCGATTGTCCGCCATATTTCCGTTTATAATCACGTGCTTTCTTATCATCCGAAGGTCTTCCTACATTCATAAATTCAAGCCTGTAAATATTTGTTTTCGCGGCATATTCTATTGCAGGCCACGTTATAGCAGAACACGACAACATTCTATTAATTCGATCATTTTTGTCATATCCGTTCTTTCCGTCATCCTCACAAGAGAACCATTCGTACAAAGTATTTCCTTCCAAAATTACACATGCTACGCCACCCAAAATCCTACGTCGATGTTTTACAATAAATATTTTACCATTAGGCAAATTAGCTAATTTTTCAAAAAACTCCAATGGGAAAAGAGCCGTTTTAGACATTTTATTGTATTGCGGCTTCAATTTAGCATAAAAAGCTTTTATCTCATTGTGGTCTGTCGTTGCCCTCCACTCAATTTCATTCTTTTCGGATAGTTTTATTTGTTTCTGTAGTTCATCATTCAACCGGCCAAATGCCGTTGGAATGTCATAGGTGGGAACGTAAAAGTTTAAATAGGAGATATAATTATATTTCGCAGAGTTGAAAACAAGCCTGTATTCATCATAGCTTTTATAGTTCTGTATTTCAATGTAAATAGCTTTCTTACTTAAATCAGATTTTACTCTTTCCAGTAACGTTTTCAAACCTTCATTCGACACGTATAAATCGAGTAGAGCTCCTCCGGGAACAATGGCTCGCTTACTAAAGAATCTCCCTATAAAATTTCCTTCTGATATGATATAACCACATATTATCGCAGTCAGATTATTATCCTCGCTTAAACCATAAACAAAAGGTGTCATAAACGATAACGACTCATAAAATTCGTAACATTCGAGCGTCTGGAAAAAAGTGGCCGTCCGTGATCTGGTCACAAGTTTCTGCCACTGATTTTTATCAATTTCGTTTATGTCGGTATAAATCACCATATTTTCAAGAGAGTCAAAGTTTTGGGTGGATTTTTCACTTATCATTAACCATTTATCATTAACCATTAATCAGCGTTTCTAAATCTTATTACTTTCGCCGGGTTCCCACCTACAATAGCATAATCAGGCACATCCTTAGTAACTACAGAGCCCGCTCCTATAATTGCTCCTTTTCCAATATGCGTACAACCCGGCAGAACGATTACCCGGGCACCGATCCACACATCATTGCCAATCTTCAATTCCGATTTAGATACATTTCCCTGATGACCCATTGGCACATCAATATCTTCAAAATTATGTTTTCCTCCCTGAAAAAGAACATCTTCACCCATCATTAAAAAATCTCCAATTTGCAACCTGACATTTCGACAAGTAAAATTTCGACCAAAACCAACTTCAAACCCCACTTCAATATCATTACCTTTCCCAAAATAGACACCATTCTCCACATTCAATTTTTTGCCTGATTGAGTAAAAATCCTTTCACACAAGAAACGACGAATCGATTGAGCTATCTTTCCGACTACAGGAGCCGTTGATTTTGGCAAATGTTTTGCAAAACCGTAATAAAGAAAAAGATAGAGTGTTTTCATATTATGTGTGTGTTTATTTTGTAAAAATTCCTTCTTTAGCATTCCCTTTTTCAATTGCCTTCTGATTTCAATTGCCTTCTACTTTAGATGCAATAATTAATCTATCTTTTTGGCTTTAGCCAAATGGGTTTATTTTATATTTTGGCTAAAGCCAATATTATTTTTATTATTAAAAAAATGGGCTAAAGCCCAATCCTATTGAACCAAGTCTATTTTAATCAAATCTAATTCAATTTTTCAATTCTCTCTTGAATTTGTATCTGATTTCTTATCAATTGCATCCTGCTTTAGCTTGCCTTGCGGGATAAATTACACCCAATCCTATTGAACCAAGTCTATTTTAATCAAATCTAATTCAATTTTTCAATTCTCTCTTGAATTTGCATCTGATTTCTTATCAATTGCCTTCTGCTTTAGCATTCCCTTTATCAATTGCCTCCTGCTTTAGCAGGAGGAAGAAGGAAGAAATAATTATTGGCTTTAGCCAAATTATTATATCAGGAAAAGGGGCTTGCATTGCGGGATAAATTGCACCCAATCCTATTGAACCAAGTCTATTTTTATCAAATCCAATATCCTATTAAACTATATTAATCATTTTGTATTAATCACCTTCTCATACACTCCTATTATTTTTATCGCCACCCTTTCTGCACCTAATCCCAATTCAACAATTCTTTTGCGTCCTTCGGTGCGTTGGCCAAATTTCAATGCCAATTTTAGTTTCTGAGCTACATCAGCAGGGGTATAGCTTGTAACAAAACAACCTTCAACATCTTTTATTACTTCCGGCACATCACCCACCGGAACCGAAACAACCGGGCAGTTACAAGCCATCGCTTCTTTAATAAACTGCGGTGACCCTTCGGTAAAACTCGTCATTAAAACACAATCGACAGCATTCATCAATAGAGCAACCTGTTCACGGGTATATCCCTTTAGCTCCAACAATTCAGCATTCTCAATCTGATTCACCGATTGTTTAGCCAGTTCCGGATTTTTCACCCGATTGGTAAATGAACCCGCAAATAAAATATATTTTTTATCTTGCTCTAAGTTTAGCTGTTCTCTGGCAGAAAATTTATCAACTGGCTTAAACAATTCAACATCCACCCCACAAGGAACTAATGAATGCTTTTTCCTTCTTATGTCCACTTCTTCCATCCTCTCTTTTAGGAGAGGGCTAAGGTGAGGTCGGGATTTTGGGGTCATCTTTTCTGACACAAAAATATTATATGCCGATAACCTAATGGCTAACCTTGAGAATATTAACACTTTCGGATTGTTGATATCACTCCCATGATAAGTGGTTACAACCGGTATTTTACGTTGCAGATTAGCTAACAACCCGGATAGCCCATAATGCGCATGTATAATATCAGGATTAAACTCCTTTATTTTTTTCTTTAACAGCAATAAGTTTCGTAGATAACCTCTTAATCCTTTCCCAACTATGGTAAAATAGTCCACAGAAATCCCCACCCGCACCAATGCTTCAGCCTGATCGGTAATAAAAGGAGCTATACGGCCTGAATTTTTACTGCAAACAATTAATAATTTCATAATATAGTTCCGAGTTTAGAGTTAGGAGTTTGGAGTTACGAGTTATAAAATTAAAGTTTTGAGTTAGGAGTT
>QKGU01000058.1 GCA_003250325.1 Paludibacter sp. | reverse complement strand
AATGCAAAAAAACTAAACATTTAAAAACCAATTTGTTTTAATTGTGATTTCATAAAGTAAAATTTTAAATGGTTATATAGAGATTATAAAAACGATGTCTTAATTTTTTTTTCGGCTTGCTGCTAACGACCGAGGCTATGGGCAGTAGCCGATTTGCGGGCGTATTCGCTGTCGCACTGTATGAAAGTTTATGCGGGTGATGAGCTTTCTAATTGCTTGAATTCGGCTATTGCGCATAGGCGTGTGTTACCAGCTGGCCGTTCGGTCGTGATACTGTTTCTTCGTTTTGTTTTTTTATATAATTGTCTGTCTATGTAACGTTTAAGTTATCAGTTTTTTTGTCTACGGAGTCAGTTACAACTATTACGGTTGCCTATATACTTTTTACGTTGCTTTATACCTTTTTTACTAAGGCTTATATCTTTTCTACGGAGGCTTAACCCTTTTTTACAAAGCTCTATATCTTTCTTACGGTTGCGTATATCTTTTTTACAAAGGCTTATATCTTAATTACGGTGTCTTATAACTTTTTGTCGGTTACTTATATCTTTTCTACGAAGCCTTATAACTTTTCAACGTTGTTATATACTAAACTGCGGTTGTTTGTTCGACAACCGCAGTTTGATTAATTTAGTTTTTAGCTTCGTGATATAAAAGTGAGCTTTGTTACTTGCTTGTATTGGGGGCTTGTTGCACCGAATACAGATTTAATATATGTTTTGGTATCGGAAGCTAAGTCAACCAAGCCAGTTAATGGCTTGTATAGGACTACGTTTCTTCTGTTACGGGCATTGTCTAACTGAATGTAAGCAGTAACAACATCCGTATTTTTCGTTTTTAAATCAGCGTAAAGAGCTTTCAATGAATTAATTTTCAAATCTTCTTCGTTTGGATTGTACTGTGGAACAGTTGAGAGAAGAGAAATTAATTTGTCGAAGTTGTCTAAACGAGTGTCGTAACCCATTTGCGAAACGGAAATTTGATTAACGGCTTTTCCTTCTGCTTCAAGGGCTTGCTTTTCTTCGTCTGTAAGTTTTGCGCTGGCTCTTTTACCTCTCAACTTACGAATAATAGTTTGTGCGCTTTCGTCAATTTGAACAGTGCTGTCAGAAGCTTTCAGAGCACTGTTTACACGAGTAATAAGTTTGCCCAATGGTTCAAACGCAACTTCACGTGCATCTACTGCAATGGAGTAGGAGGACTGAGCCGTGTTTACTGCAATTAACGAGTTGTTTGAATTAGTGAGAAGGATTTGTAATGCGGGAAGTTTGATACTGTCTTTCGACGGATTGTAGCTTGTACCAAAAGCTGTGATTGAAGTTATTAAACTCTCAAGATTTGTCACGTTTTTGGCGTGACTTGTTTCAGAAATACTTGCCATAATTGGTTAGTTTTTAGATTTGTAAATAGGTTTATTTGTGCAACAAATATACAAGATATTTCGATATTAACAATGTAATCCCTTTTTTTATTTAAAATTTATTATGGTTTTATTTACAATAATTATGGTGGTAATTATTGCTTTGCAATTAACTCTTCACAGTTCATTGTTTTTTTTGTTTCAAAATGCAAAGAACTTCTATAATCAGATAAAAAACAATGTACTGTGACCGCTCTGCCTATTATCAAAAAGCTATAAAAGCCACTGCAAGACAATTGAAAATAAACACTTACTTGCGGTGGCTTTTTTTGCTTTTTGGGCGATTAGGAAAAATGCCGATAAACAAATACAACTACATTTTAGATTTTGCAGCTTCTACTTTTGCTTTTTCCTGAGCGCGGTTTTCTTTGTACTTAGCGTACTTTTCGTCGCCTAGTGCTTTTTTCAATTCATCGTTTTGCGCTTTACGAAGTTCTTTCATTTTCACTTTAAAATCTTCACTCTCGGGTGATAGTTGACTTTTGAGCTTATTGTAATCATTACTTTGTTTTTCCAAAAGCACTTTTACCTTTGCTTTTTCCACATCGGTTAGGCTTAACTCTGTAGCCATTCTTTCTACTCTTTTTTCAATGACATTAGTTGTGTTTTTGGCTTTTTCTTGTGCAGATACAGCAAACGTGAATGCTGCTAAGAGCATTAAAATTAAATACTTCTTCATAAATGATTGTTTTAAAATTATTTTTCTTTGTTTTTTCCAATTTACAAGATGGGAAACTTGCTTTTAGTTCGACGAAACTAAAGACGCTTTACCAAGCTTATTTACATTTTATTAGTCTTCATCGAACAGGGGTTTATTTATAGTGTTTTTTTCCTCCAAACTTATTCTTTATATTGATTTTTTTAGAAGTAGAAGAATCGTAAATGCTTTTTTCCTGAAAACCTCCAATTATTAAAATAATACCCAGAATTAGGACAATGCTTTCCAAACCAAAATATAGGTAATATATCTCTGGTTTAATATCTGCCTGAACTACTTGCGATTTACCCTCCATAAACCTAACTTTTATGGTATCACCAACCTCTAAATCATCAGTTAATCTACCAACATGTAATTCTTTGTTGTTAATCATAACATGTCCGTGATTACCTCCTTTTATCGCATAAGTAATGCTTATAATAGGACATTGAATAATTTCCCCATTCAAACGAATATCTCTTGATGTATATGTATATTTTACCAATAATATAAATATAATAACAACAAGAACGCCAATAATAACAAATGAAATATTGATTTTATTTTTCATTTTCTTTCTTTTATAAAATTTGTTGTAGCTTTTTGATTTGAGGTTGATGTGAAATTCATTATTAAATTTACACCATCGTTACTAGCTTTTTCAGTTTTGGCATTCGCCAATCTCTCTGCTCTCTGTAGCTTGAAACTAGCAATGAATGCTTGCCGTACGGTTTCAGTCTACGGCCGGTGAAAATTAAAGCCCCGCTTTCAATGTTATTTTCTAGTTTACAAAGCGGAAGCTTTGCAACTACCACGTCATAGGCAAAGAGCCTATGACGAGTCTTTTGTATTATTTTAGTCTACGACGATTAGACTCTTGTAGGTTTTGTCTAATTGATCTTGTCTGTAAGCATCAGAGGCTAATCTAATAACAGTATGATAATTAAGTGTATCCTTGTTGTTCTTTAAAACCATTTCAGCAACATTGAACCATATCAGAGGTATATCATCAACTTCTTTGATAGGTGAAAAAGAATATTTACCAGCAACTTGATTAGCAGAAACAATATTTTTCACTTGCTTTGAATATATAGCAAGAATATTAATTTCTTTGCTTTGGTTGATTTTTAATATCAAATCTGTTTGATTGATCATTCTCGATTCTGTTAGTTCTACAACGTTTAAAAAGTCTGAAACTGATCTTTCATTATTGCCATCCCACCAAATATCACTAGCACCACTTATGTTGAATTCGTCTTCATGATAAAAAGACCGTTCTTTTGGAGTTAATAAATGACCTAATCTTATGTTCATTCCTTTAGGCATATCACCCCAGTCTAAGTAAGGTGTTGTACACTTAGAAAATGTAAATTCACCGACAAATGCACTGTAATAATATCTGTGAATAGTTAATGCTAACGTCAAATAATACTCACTATTTATTTTTTTACAAAAAAGTCCTTGTGCACCACTTTTGGTATCTTTAAATTCTTTAAAGCCCAATCTCACCAACCCAGGCTTTGTTAATTTAATTAATTTTGCTTTTGAAAGTTTCATTTTAATTCTTCTTTTTAGGACCAATGTAGGTCGGTGAATCAGGTTGATATTTTGGATTTTTTGGATTATATAAAATGATTTCAGTTTTATGTCCGTTTTTCTGCATTAAATTTTCTCTAGCTTTTGCAGATTTTTGCCCCGAAGTGGTATTCGGTTTGATTATTACTTTTGTTCCATCTGGGCTAACAGCATCCTTCCTTACTACTCTGTCTTTCAATTGAACATTTTGTTCAATATCATAACCTTTTTCTTTAAGCCCTTTTTGGATTTGTCTATGAGCTTCTTGTCCCGTTTTTGCAGACTCTCTTAATTTCTCCGTTGATTTAGCTGTCTGTACCGCATCTAATGCTTTATCACCAATTCTAACAGCCTTTATTCCTGCACCAACACCGCCCGGAACTAAAGGAATAACAACGGCAGCAGCATCGGCAACTACCCCAACACCATCCAATATAGCAGCACCAACGTTGCCTTGCCTTACGTTATCGACAAAACTTTTTGCTCCAGTTGCAAGACTGAATACATCCCAAGCGGTTTCTACCCACCGTCCGTTGGGGTCAACTTTCAGTACAGGGTTGTTGTGACAAGCAGCATAAGGGCTTATGTCGTAATCGATTTCTGCATCAGGGTCAAATGAATCAAATCCAAGTCGTGCATTATGAAGTACTCTCCAACCCAGATTAGATACATCCCAGCCATGCATTTCCACAAACTCCTTACCGTTGTACTTTTTATTTTGTATCCACGGATTATCGCTACCATTGCTTGCCCAAGGTAAACCACTTGGGTAGTATTGGGTGCGCTGAATTGTAGTGGCTGCAATATTAGTTGTTCCATTATTCCAAGCTGCTCGCCACACTTCACGGTTGTTGCCTAAATGGTCTCGGCGGAAGTAGTTGAAAATTGAATAATATAAACTTTCATTATATCCTTCAGGGTTATACAACCTTGATAAATAATTTTCGTTGTAACTTAGCTCTCCGGAATAATACTCTGCATAATAATTGTACTCCGCATTATTAACATAGTCGGTACCATCAACATAAACCTCGTCGTTTAACTGAAAATCTCTAATTGTATTTTCTGCTACAATAGGCTGAGTAGCGTAATTGTAAACTGTATAGTAACGAGTCTTTAACTTTTGCCCGCCGGCATCGTAAGTATTTGTAATTTGATTTCCATTTTTAAACTGGATAATCTCGGGCAAATTTAGCAAATTATATCGAATAGTTACAATGTTGCGGTCTAAATCTTTAATCATATTGCCATTGCCATCGTAAGTAAATTCAATGGGTTCGCTAGCGCGGTTATTGTATTCTTTAATAGCGTATTGGTTTCTTGATCCGAACCAATCATCCACTTTTGTCAATTGATTCCCCTTGTAAGTAAGAGTAAGCGCATCGATAGGAGAAGATGCACCCATACGCCACAAGGAATTTATGTTACCCATTTTGTCGTAGCCGAACGATTCGGTAAACCACCCACTCGGCTGATTGTTGATGTCGTAATTAGTACAAGCTAATAAGCGGTTTAGTCCGTCATAATTATAGGTGTACTTGCTTATGCTCCCGTTGTAAGTCCAACTGTTCATAGCAATATTACCGTTGTAGCAGGGAGTTATTCCATTGGGCAGTTCTGTGTTGTAATAAAGCTTTTCTTCGAATGTTCCACTTTTGAGTCGGGTTGACCAATTACGGATATTGTAATCAAATTCTTCAATGTCCGTATCATTGTGTCGCTTTTTTTGAATTAATCTGCCTAATTCATCGTAAGTATTATTTACAAGCAAAACAGGTTCTTTTGTGTTTATTTTATAGTATGTGGTTTTTAATCTTCCTGCATGGTCGTAAGTGTTTGTATACAATTCTGCAATAGGCGACTGCCCGTTGGCTGTATGTTCTTTTAGGCTTTTCTCAACCTGTCCGCTAAAGTTATACTGATTGTACGCAATGTCCAACCCACTTAAATGATTTGTGCTTCGGGTTTGCACTACACGTCCACGGTAATCGTAATACATTGCTGATACCGAGTAATTACCCGAACCATCTAAGTAATAGGTGCGTGTGCCTGTAAGCAATCCTTTGGCATTTAATCCCGTGGCATTTGTTGCTTCTATCGGATAAGCTTTATCGTAATCTGCATTTACCTGATAAGCAATAAACTGTTTGTCGGCAGGTAACGAGGATATAAAGCTATAGTTATCGTAATAATTAACGGTAAGTGGCGTACAATTACTAAAATTATTTGCCGTATAGTTGTCAACCACCAATTCATTCATGAAAACATCTCGGATAGACTTATAGTTTAATGTAGAATCCACTTCGGAGCGATACATTGTACCAGTGAAAATCACCCGTCCAAGTACATCATACTTCGTAGCTGTCCATTGCATCATAGCTCCTGATAAATTTTTACGCTGATTTCCGTCTTGACTCAATACCAAACGGTCGGCTTTGTCGTAAATCATATAAATAGGCGTACATCCAGCTAAACGTTTGTATATGCAATTACCACGTTCGTCGTATTTGTATAGATAAGCATAGCGTTTCAACACGCCATCGTTATCGTTTATTACGTCAGGAACAGGCAACGAGTCGACAGCAATTGGCGGTATTACATAACTCAGTTGACCTAGATCGTTGTAAACGAAATATGTTTGCACATCGGTACTGCTTTGTTTCATAATTACTTGCCCGAGTTTGTCCTTATATTCGGTGATGATTTTACCATCCTCATCAGTGCTTATAGTTTTGTAGAGCATACCCGAACTGTAATTTGTAGTACGTTCCAACTGATTATTGTTATTTACAATAAAATTTGCTACTTCTGTGCTGTTGGTTTGGTAACTTATATTTGTTGGATGTGTATTCCAAGCAGCCCCCGACCCTTTTTGTCCAGTTACTCGGTTAAGTGGGGAATTTTCAAATATTGTTTCGTTAAATGGGCGACTATCGGCATATACATTTCGAGCTATATTGCCAATCTCATTTAAATTTACAAATGCTCCCTGATTGTCAGCCATTGGAGTTGGTAACCACTCCATGTATTCGCGCCCAACTCCATCATATTGTATAGAACTGACAATATCTTTTTTCTGGGGAGTTATATTCCGTTGTACGGTTTGTATTGGTCGTCCTAAACCATCAAAGTATTGAATAGTTTGTAAACTTTGATCGGTGGAGAGGTTACTTACATCAGCCGTTGCTACCGTGGGTATAATGGTCAGAATGTAATTTTGGTCGGTACTTGGATCTAATCCTGCATTCTGTGAAGTTGAACTGTAAGGTCGAATCCCCTGTATATTGGTTGTGATATTTCCATTACCATAACTACCATACCCTTCGGATACCACGTAATATGTGCCTATTGCTAAATTACTCATATACAGAAATGAATTGTACATGTTTCCACAATAATCATATTCCAAGTCATCATCATTTTCATCAATTAGATTACCCGATTCTCCCAACAAATGAACATAAGTGTCGAACACTTCTGACCCACAATGTGAAATAAGTACATCCATTGGGCGGGTCAGTGTGAACTTGTAAAATACATCGTTTGATCCCTGACCGGTATATCTGTTTAAAGTATTAACCGTATTTTTTGTGTCTGTGAAAGTAAACGATGATGCTTTAGAACCTATATCCTGACTATAAACATCCATTGGGCTTACTCCTTGTATTGTAGTGGTAATATTCCCGTTTTGGCTGTAGCCTTCGGAAACCACATAATAGGTCCCTGCTGGTAAGCTATTCATATTTAAGAATGAATTCATTGGGTTAGAGCAGTATTCGAACTCCCAATCATCATCATTATAGTCAATTAAGTTTCCATTAACATCGAGCAAATGAACATACGTGTCCCACAACTCCGAATCGCAATGAGATATTTTTACATCCATTGTTTGGGTTAGTGTGAATTTGTAAAATACATCCTTCGAACTCTGACCAAAATCATTGTTGAAATTTGTAGTGTTTTTAGTGTCGGTGTATGAAAAAGAAGATGTTTTGCTTCCAATATCTACAGGTTGAGACATGGTATCTTGTGCTTGGATTGTGCAAGTAAATAAAAAAATAGCTATTACGCTTAATATGTATGTTTTCATGTGTTGCTATTTATTGATTATTGATTATTGATTTTGATAATGATAATCGTATTTCTGCAATACTTTTTTAAGCCCGTTTTCGATAATATAGGTTTCTTTTAGGCGATTGAAATCATCGTACTCATAATAAGTAGTTACTCCTCGGGGGTCCGTAGCAGTAAGCATACCTACGAGAGGTTTGTAGGTGTAAGTAATGATTTGGGAGTTTGGTAAATTACTACGTAATAGACCAGACATTGAACTAATTACTTCGTTCGTTGGAGCAATTAAGTTTCTTAAATAATCTACACTACCATGATAAGCGTTATTGACTTGAGTGTATGTGGCATTTTTAACCACAGCAACCGGATACTGTCCATTATAACTCCATAAATATGTAGTTGTAATACCTGTTTTTGGAGAAAAAACTTCCCTTACATTTCCATCGGAATAATAATTATAGGTTATCTCCTGACTCATTCGTGGGTCAATTGTATAAGCAGTATTTCCATCACCCGATGAGAGTGCGGTGAAATCTGTCAACGGTGTATTTGTATTTAACCCATAAGTTGCATTAGGAAGAATTTTGCCTGTAGATGTAGATGGGTTATCGCTCATGTAAGTTGTTATTGTGGCATCTGTCAGTTTGTTATTAACAAATGTTTTTTGCTCAATAGGATAATTAATCATATTTAGTATTTGCATTTGTTGAAAAGGGTGCGGTTGTCCGTGGTAATAGTTAAAATAGCTATCACCCGGATATTTTATTTCTTTCTTTATGGTTTTATCACCCAAACTATCAGTTAAATTTTTAATTAACTCATTATCTGCATTATACTCGTAAAGTGTACTTTTTATCACCGGATTTAATCCATTTTGGTCATAATCAGTTGTCTTCTTTCTTTTTAAGAAATTTTTTCCTGTTTGATGATAATATATGTCATAATAATAAAAGCGTTTAGTTTCCGCATAACCCGAAGCACACCAAAACAATTCTTCTTCGTAAGGTTTGGTTATATTTGAATATATCTTATTTCCATCCACATAATTATAATCATATTTTTCTTCCTTAATTAAAATATCTTTTTTGAAATATTTGATATTTGATAACAATCCATTTTTATATGACTTTCCAAGTATTTTCATATTAAATGGTTGTACTGCATCTGAATAATTGTAAACTGATTTTAATTGGGAACATTCGAAAGTATTTGTTTTTATTACCCCAACCATTTCATAAATTTTGTCTCCATCATATAACGATTCGTTTTTATAACTATACGCTGTCTTCCAATTATCCGAACCTAAAGATGTTTTTTCCTCAACTTTAGTATAGGAAATTAGTTCACCGTTTGAGATGTTAGAAAAATCGGGATAGTTTTGGAAATTCATACAGCCCGTTGGAGCTCCAGGCATATATTGTCTCTCATATGAATCTTTAATTATATAAAAATAGTTGGGTTTTGAAAAATACATAGAGGTTCCATGCTCATATGAGTAAGTTTTTATAGTAGAATCGTTTGTTGTTTGAGATACAACTTTCTGAATTCTAAGCCCCGAAACAACAGTGTTGGGATCAAAATACCCGCCAGCACTGCTACATTTATTTGTCTCGTAGTAAAATGTTGTTTTTCCACCTGTTGGATATTTTATTTCTTTTAATGAAAGGGCCTTTGTGTATTCCTCATTTACATTTCTATTTCCCATTTTAGTTATCAACAAATTCAAATCATACAAATTATTAGGAATGGTAATAGAATAATATGTGTCGATGCTAAACATATTATACATTGGACTATATGTTGGTAAATAATGTGAGGCATACTTAACTACATCATTCATTTTAGGAAACGATTTTAGAGCATTTTTTGCATCATTATCAGTTTCTATCAAAGAGTTAAAACAGCCCCAGTGATCATATCCATTTGTACAATTACGAAACGGCAATTTACTATCTACAATATCATTATAATAGCTAAAAGTATATGGATTCTCAAGTTTGTTAAACTTAGAACTTTTTTGAATACTTACTAATTTTAACCTTTTATCTACATAATTGTCTTTAGGGTTTTTCCATAATGTTGTAAAATAAGAGTATCCCAATTTCCAACTATAAATACTATCATTATTGTTAACGACTGTTATCTTGTCAATTTTTTTTCCGCCAAATAAATCATTTCTAATAGAACTGTTAAAAACAATTTTATTTCCTGTTCTATTGTGAACGATTTGTTTCAAATAATACTTATAGTGCTTAATATCCTGATAATTATAGTTCTGGTCATTATAAATAGTATTCCAATCTCCATTATAAAAAAGAGAGTAAAAGGCTCGGGGCGAAGGTGTATTTTGATTGCATGTAGTTGTATAAGTTTTTATATACCCTCTTATTCTTGTTTCATAGGCTTCTTCACCACTGTCATATAAAAAGCTAAGAGTATCTAATCTGGATGCATCAACAATTTTTGTCACATACCAAGCTGTAATATTTGGTTTTGAGTATGAACCCAAAATTGGATCTCTAAATTTTTCAGTTTGTCCATCTATCTCAGTTATTTTATTTCGGCAGATAGTTGTTTCAATTTCTTTAAAAATGTATTGCTTTCCAGAATTGTCAATTAATATAAATGTTCTATTCCCAGAGTTAAAAGATATTCTTATTCCATTTGAATTTCTGAGAAACTGTATATCAGAATTAATACCATCTTTAATTATAAATTGTCCAGTGTTACCATCAATATTATAATTATAAATATCATGCTCTGCATCAATTTCATTTTCGTTGTTTGATGCTAGTTGTTTGATCGTTTCGATTGAAATATTATTTGTGGTAAACATATCAAATGACAAACTATTTATTTTCTTCTTTTGAATACTTCCATCAATAAATTGATAATCAGCTCTTCCGTTAGTTTGAACAGAGATACATCCACCAGCATTTAAACTCCAACCCAATCCGACCGAGGATGCAATATCATCTACTTTTATTCCAGAGGCATGATAACTCAAGCTTATTGGTAATGTAATATTGCCAGCTTTAAATTCATAAACAGGAATGACTATTGATGGCAAACCAGTGTTATGATTTACAGGAAATGCTCCATACTTTCCTAATGCAGCCGCATCCGGCGATGCAGGTATTATTTGTGGCACTTTTTGTTGTTCAACTGCTTTCACTTGAATAGTTAAAAATGCAACCGAGATAATGGTATATAAAATTCGTTTCATAAAAAATTGTATTTGATTTAATTATTATTTCTTCACCACCACTCTTTGTAGCACCATATCATCCACATGCACATATACGGTATAAGTGCCTGTAAGAGCATTGCTCATGTTTATGGTAGTATAATTATATCCGGTAGGTTTGGTCTGCGGAGTGGTTTGACGTACAGGTACGCCGGCATTGTTATGAACCGAGAACCAAACGGTGGCATTGCGGGTCAGTTTGTAGTTGATATACAAATTACTTATTACAGGGTTGGGTAGCATGGTCGCTTCGGTAAATACTGCTTCTGCACCTTGTAAGGTTTCAGTATTTTCGGGCAGTGGGTCGGTTTGTACTTGCGAAGTTTGTAACTCGGGCGGATAGTAGAATGAAGTAGTAAATACTGTTGTATCCTTACCCTGCTCGCCTTGTTTACGTGCTTTTTTAATTAAGTTGGTTTTTATACTTTCGAATACGGGGTAGCGTACTCCTTCGGCATACCAAGCGTAGGTGTCGAGTTGCATTTCTATACTGTCGCGTCCGGTTTGGGTGTAATAACGCAATGTGTGTACTCGTAACGCACGTTTCACTGTTTCGAAGTCGGGGAGGAGCAGTTCACCTTCGGCATCAGCTTCCACACGGGTGTAGCCTTTTACTTTCAGGTCGAGTCGGTGACTGTATTGTCCTGTTCCTTCGAAGTTGCTGCGTAGTGTGTCGCCATACCCAAACGGAAAGCGTAGTTTTAGTTCGGGTTTCAAGTATTCCATAATTGTTGTTGAATTCTCGAAACCAATAGCCCAAAGTGAATCCCGCTTTTGGGAGTAGTAATATCGTGTGTTGTGTTCCATCCCACAGAGCGTATCCATGCGGGTACTGTCGGGTATAAAGTAATCGAGTTTGTAGTCCTCGTTAATGGGTTGCAGGGTGCGGAAGTCCCACGTAAGTTCCTTGCCCGCACTGCCCGGGTCTTTAAATTCTACTTGCTGTTTAACGATTCTGTCGGCAGCTCGGTAAGCGTTGCGGTCAAAAGTTAGTTTCTGGTTTTGTGCTGAAAGCACAAAAACTAAAAACATTGAAAAAAATGTCAGTTCTTTTCTCATAAATTTTTTGATTTAAGTGGTTATTTTGTTGATATTTCTGTTTTTTCTTTTTATTTCTCGGCTTGCTGGTAACGAAGAAGACTATGTGCATCCTGCCCAATGCGGTGCGCAAAGTTGTCGTAAAGCGATACAATTAATGCGGGCAAAACACTTTCTAAATGCAGTTCAGCGGGCAGGTGTACATAGACGAATGTTAGGTGTCTGGCGATTTCT
>QKGU01000250.1 GCA_003250325.1 Paludibacter sp. | reverse complement strand
ATATTTCTCAGCAGTTGTTAATTCATTTGGAGTAAATGAACAACTGAATAATAAAGCGCAAACAAACAGGATAATTATACGATAATTATATGACATATGGCTATATACACTTTTTACAGAGACTGAGGTGTGGATTTCTATGCAAATCTACAAATTAATATCCATTAGTAATATGTTATATAAGCAGGTCAAATGTGAAAAATTTAAGGAAATATGTATAAAAACAAAAGTTTAACACTTAAAACAGACTTTAGGCTACAGCCAATGTAAAAACACTAATTCTCACTTCGGAAATTTGGGATAAAACCTGAACACATGCTTCCAAAGTAGAGCCAGTAGTTAAGACATCATCAACTAAAAGAATATGACATTCTTTTAATTTTGAATCAATTACAACATTAAATATTCCTTCTGTATTTTCGTATCTTTCGAACACAGATTTCTTTGTTTGTGTCGTATTTTCTTTTAGTCTTTGCAACGAGTCGGTATCAATCGGAACATTCAATACCGCAGAAAGTCCTTTTGCAATCCATTCGCTTTGATTGTATCCACGCTTCTTATATTTTTGCGGGTGCAGTGGAACCGGAATGATAACATCTACCGTTTTGAAATCGACAGATTCGTATAAGTCTGCAGCGGCATATTTCCCCAGAATCTCACCAATCTCTTTGTTTCCTTTATATTTCAATGCATGAAGAAGCTTTTGAAAAGGACTTCCTTTTTGAAAGAAGAAAAATGAAGTGCCCCGATAGATATTGACTTTGCCCCAAAATTTCTTTTCAATTGGATTGTCTTTCTGTAAGTGAAAATTTGTTTTAGGTATTTCATGCAAGCAACTTAAACAAATCTGTTGCTCGTTCCCCACTAAGCTCTCTCCACAAATGATGCAAACATTTGGGAAAAACAAGTCAAACAGATTTTTAAACATGGTCGCTTTCATAACAGATCCAGTCCTTTGGGAATGAAAATAATTAACCCTATGATCGCAGAGATAATAGCACAAACCAGAACGGCACCCGCAGCAATGTCTTTTGCTTTACCAGCGAGTTTATTTTGTTCCGGCGAGACAAGGTTGACAATATTCTCGATAGCTGTATTTATCATTTCAGCACCCATCACTAATCCGAAACATAGAATGCAGAACAGCCATTCAACAAGGCTGATGGAAAATACAAATCCACAAATAATAACTAAAACGGCAACAAAAAGGTGTATTTTCATATTAGGTTCTGACTTAAATACAGTCCAAATACCTTTGAAGGCATAACCAAAGCTCATTAATCTTTTTCTCATTATGATCCAATTTAACGTGCTGAATACGTTGCTAATTTACAAAAAAATCCGACAAACAATCAGTTTACCGGATTTCCTTGATATGAATTATCTTTATAATTCCCCTTATGCTTTCACGCGACCAAGGTATGAACCATCGCGGGTATCAATTTCAATTGTTTCGCCTTCGCTGATAAACAATGGAACTTTTACCGTTGCACCCGATTCAACCGTTGCTGGTTTTAATGTGTTTGTTGCGGTATCACCTTTCAAACCAGGCTCGGTATAAGTAATTTTCATTTGCACTTTCACAGGCATATCTGCATAAAGTACAGTTTCAGTTGATGCATCAGATACAACTTCGATAGTCATTCCTTCAAGAAGAAAATCAACGCCATTAATTAAATTATGTGCAATAGGATGTTGATCAAATGATTCCTGATTCATGAAAATATAATCTTCTCCCTCTTTGTAAAGGAACTGATACGGACGACGTTCAACACGAACATCCTCTAATTTTTCACCGATATTAAAACGACGTTCAATAACACGTCCATCTACTACATCTTTCAGCGTTGTACGCATGAAAGTATTACCTTTTCCAGGCTTTACATGCAAAAATTCTATAACAAAATACAGTTTGCCATCCATACGAATGCAAGTTCCGTTTTTGATATCTTGAGCGTTTATCATGAAATAAAACTTTTATAAATTAATTTTTAAAACGCAAAAATACAATTTTAATTCTAATTATCAAAATTAACTGATTTTCAATGCAATAAAAAACCTCTGTGATATTTCACAAAGGTTTTTTGTCATGTTTTTTAGTTTTATTGTTTCTTGCTTTTTACAAATTGTTTCTTTTCTGAACATTGTAAAATATCTTCATCTGATTTCCAAGAATTTTAGTGAATCCCTTCACGTCATCGGCACTCCATGCACGATTTACTTCTCCATATTCTCCAAAATCAGTTTTCATCAAGTCAAAAGAGCTATCTACTCCCACCAAAGTATAACCAAGAGGACGTAGTTTAACAATAACAGTTCCGGTCACATTTTGTTGCGAACTTTCGAGGAATTTTTCTATATCGCGCATCACAGGTTCAAGATATTGAGCTTCGTGCAGGAACATTCCATACCAGTTACCCAATTGATCCTTCCAATACTGTTGCCATTTGGTAAGCGTGTGCTTTTCGAGCATTTTGTGCGCGTTGATAATCAAGAGCGGAGCTGCAGCTTCGAATCCTACGCGGCCTTTAATTCCGATAATCGTATCACCAATATGCATATCGCGACCGATTCCGAATTTACCGGCAATTGCTTCCAATCCATTAATCAGCGTAACTTTGTTTTCATTTTTATGACCGTTTACAGCACAAATTTCACCTTTTTCGAATTGAATGGTAACCGTTTCTTCGTCCTGTTTTTCAACCTGACTTGGATAAGCTTCGCTAGGCAACGTTTGTTCCGATTTCAGAGTTTCTTTTCCACCGATTGATGTCCCCCACAAACCTTTATTAATGGAATATTCCATCTTTTTGAAATCAGCCTCGAAACCATGCTCTTTCAGGTAATTGATTTCATATTCGCGGGTAAGCACCATGTCGCGAGTCGGCGTAAGAATTTTTATTTCAGGAGCCAACACATCAAATGTAAGGTCGAAACGAACCTGATCGTTTCCAGCACCGGTACTTCCGTGAGCAACATAATCAGCACCAATTTCTTTTGCGTAATTGATAATTGCTATTGCCTGAAAAATTCGTTCTGAACTCACAGAGATCGGATAAGTCCCATTACGAAGAACATTTCCGAAAATCATATATTTAATACTCTTTTCGTAATACTCCTGAGTCACATCCAATGCGACGTGAGTTTTGGCTCCCAACCGGAAAGCTTTATCTTCAATTACTTTTAGTTCCTCGGCACTAAATCCACCGGTGTTAGCAACCGCGGTATGTACTTCATACCCTTTTTCCTTAGCCAGGTACATGGCACAAAAAGAAGTGTCGAGTCCTCCACTAAATGCTAAT